>CBKXXB010000001.1:0-64698 GCA_966685145.1 uncultured bacterium
TTTCGTGCAGATATTCAATATTGCGTCTACCATGTTTTTTCTCTATAAAGTCCTCTATCCACTGCATCGGTCCGGGACGATATAAGGCATTCATAGCAATTAAATCATCAAAAACTGTCGGTTTTAAATCCTTCAAGTACCTTTTCATGCCAGAAGACTCAAACTGAAAAACTCCGGTCGTGTCTCCGTTCTGAAATAGTTTAAAAGTCTTTTTATCATCAAGCGGTATAGAGCTTATGTCTATGTCTTTTCCGTAAACTTTCTTTATGATTCGCAGAGCGTTCTTGATAATTGTCAGGTTAGACAGCCCGAGAAAGTCCATCTTAAGAAGACCCAGGTCTTCAATCGGCCCCATAGAGTACTGAGTCGCAACTACTCCTTTTTGGGCCATTTCTAGAGGAACAAACTCGACAATGTCGTCCGGAGCAATTACGACACCTGCAGCATGGACACCATGACTGCGTATCGTACCTTCGAGTTGAACAGCCAGGTCAAAAACCCTCTTAGCGGTTTCGCTTGTTTCATACTCTTGCTTTAATTCTGTGTCGTTTTGCAATGAGGTTGCAAGCGGAATATGGCGCCCCTGCACAGGTGGGGGAATCATTTTTGCGAGTCTATCAGCGTCAGCATAAGGCACTTGAAGAACTCGGGCTACATCACGTACAGCATTACGAGCAGCCATACGACCAAACGTAACTATATTGGCAACTCTGTCAGCTCCATACTTTTCAACGCAGTACCTAATAACCTCATCACGCCTAGTATCCTGAATATCGATATCTATATCGGGCATGCTTATTCTGTCAGGATTTAAGAATCGTTCGAACAGAAGATCATAAGCCAGCGGGTCTAATTCTGTAATTTTAAGACTATATGAAATAATTGATCCTGCTGCAGAACCTCGTCCAGGTCCGAAGACTATACCCTTGTCCTTCCCCCAGTTAATAAAGTCAGCAATAATCAAAAAGTAACCGCAAAATCCCATTTGTTCGATTACTTTTAGCTCGTATGCTGCACGATCTCTAACATGCCCGGGTAAACTTTTCTTGGCTTCTGTGAGCCCAAGTGTTTTACTGCTTTTTTCTGAAATGCCCCCGTAGCGCCATGCCAGACCCCTGTAAACCAGCTTCTCAAGATAGGTAATTTCTGTCTCGCCTTCCGGCACTGGGAATTTTGGAATGAGGATCTTGCCCAGGTCTAACTTAACGTCACAAAGTTCAGCTATTTTTCTAGTATTGGTTATAAGCTCCGGACGATCCTTGCCCCAACGTTCTATAATTTCCTTCGGGTCGGTTACGTGTAAATCAAAATCCTTCAGTGACATCCTTTTCTCATCGCTCAGAAACGACCCTGTTTGCACACACAGCAGGATTTCGTGTGCTTCTTGGTCTTCATGGTTCAGGTAATGTGCGTCCGCCGTTACTACGCATGGAATCCCCGACTCTCGGCTTATTTGCAATGTTAGCTTAGTTACCGCTGCCTGCACATCCCACTTTTGAGGATGCTCTTCGTGACCATGGTCTTGTACCTCCAAATAGTATCTGTCGCCGAATACTTTCTTATACCAATTTGCCGCTTGTTTCGCCTGTTCATACTGGCCTTGGCGTAGCAAGTCGCCCACCTCTCCACCTATACAGCCTGATAGCACAATCAAACCTTCGTTATACTGTTCTAGCAATTCACGATCTATTCTCGGTTTGTAATAGAACCCACTAAGGTTTGCAGTAGTCGATAATAGCATCATGTTGCGATAGCCGGTATTGTTCATAGCAAGCAATGTAAGGTGATAGTAAACTTTGTCTTTGGTCGGGTCCTTATCAATATGTCGCCTTGGTGCAACATATGCTTCTATACCGATAATCGGTTTTATGCCTTTTGCAGTTGCCTCCTTGTAAAACTCAACAGCACCAGACAATGTCCCGTGATCAGTAATGGCTATCGATTCCATGCCCAGTTGTTTGGTTCTTTCAATAAGCGCTGGTATTTTGGTCAAGCCATCTAGCAGACTGTACTGCGTATGGTTGTGCAGGTGGACAAAATCACTTGGCGAAAGGCTTGCTTTCACTATTTTTTATACCCTCTTATTTATGCTCTATTTTATAAGACAGTTTGTATTCTTACGAAGCTTATAATTACAACGTTTACCTTTTAGATTGTTCAACCGAGGAACGAATGTTATCAATGAGCGGTCCAATCAAAGGAATCTGGTCAAAAGGGGAAAGTGCCCAAACAAGGAGGCCCACGCCCAGGGTCGCTCCCACTGTTCCGCCAAGGCCAATAAGCACGCCTTTTACGAAGCTCATGATATAGAGCCTTTTTCTGCTCAGATATCCTGTGTCGTATACGGCTGCCAATAGGCGTCCGAAACTTTCTATTTCACTAGCTTTTTGCTTCTGGTTTGGCATCTTTTTTTATAAATTTCTTAAGGTGCTCTGTGGCGTCTTTTACTTCCTTTATGGCTTTCTGGAGATCTTTGTCCTCAGCCTCACCTTCGTGTATTGCGCTCAGTAGCTGTCGTGTTTTATCTTTGGCTTTCTGGGCTTTATCAAGAGCACTATTCATGTCTGCCTTTGCCCGTTGGCCCAAATTCTTAGTTTGGCTTTTGCCTTTTACGATAAGCTCGTCAAGGTCACTATGAAGCTTCTTCAACTTGGCCTCAGCGTCTTTTTTAGCCTTTAACGCTGCTCGCTGCAGGTCTCGTCTTGTTTCCCTTCCGCTCTTGGGCGCCGTTAGGACACCTGCCGCATAGCCAATTCCAGCCGCCACTAAAGCTCCCATGGCCAGTCGACTGCCCCTACGCTTTGCCATCATTGCCCTCCTTTTGACTTACGTTTGGTCGGTCCTTCTTTGTTTGACATATTCCTTACCAGCCGCTTTATCATACGTCCAATAGCAAATGAACTAAGTGTTTTTTGGAGTGTTCCTGTGAATGATTCAGCCGCTTCGGCAATATGTTCGGCTTTATCGGCTAATTTCTTCACTGTTCGTAAGATTTGGATCAGCTTTACGGTTGCTATGATTGCAAGTATCAACAGAACAGCAAGTGCGGCTGCCAGTATTACGACTAAGGTTCTCTCCGCTGTATCCATACATTAAACAGTATACAGCATGTGGACAGTAGCAAATTATGATCAACCTATCGTCTTGCGCAAGTAGGCCAAAAATTCATCTTTCACATCTTGGTGTTTGAGTGCGAAAGCAACCGTAGCCTTTAAGTAGTCTAGTTTGTTGCCAGTATCGTAGCGTGTGCTGTTTTTGATCTCACAACCAAAGAAGGCTTTGTGGTCAGCAAGCATAGGCTGTATCACGCTGTCAGTTAGATAAAATTCTTGACCCGGTGACAATGACTGGTGCCCTGTTTCCAGGTAATCAAACACGTCAGGCGTAAGTAAGTAGCCGCCCACGGCACCGAAGTTAGAGGGGGCTTTTTTCTTGCCGGGCTTTTCGACAATCCCACTCATCTTAACCACGTCCGGCTTCAATAGTTCACCGCTAACCACACCGTAACGATCGTACTGTTCATCCTGCTCTAGTCTTATGCACGGGATTATCCCACCACCAAGTTCTTCATGAAGCGATATCATTTGTCTATAGCAGTTGGGCTCTGCTGCTATCAGGTCATCTGCAAAAACATAAATAAATGCTTCATCTCCGATCAGGTGACTAACGTTCACGATTGGCGTAGCGGTTCCATAAGGACCTTTTTGGCGCACATAGGAAAAATTAGCCAGATCAGAAATCCTACTAACTTCCTCCAGAAGCTTAGCCTTGCCTCCCTGCTCCAAGTTGGTACGCAAGTCAGCGCTCATTTGATCGAAGTGATCTTCTATGGACCTCTTGTGATAACCGGTGACAATAATAATATCTTCTATACCGGCATCAACCAGTTCCTCAACCACGTACTGGATAACTGGTTTATCTACAAGCGGCAGCATTTCTTTAGGCATCGCTTTTGTTTGTGGTAAAAAGCGCGTGCCAAAGCCTGCCGCTGCTATTACTGCTTTTCTAACTGTTTTATTTGACATCTTTCATATTCTATCATTGAAGACATCAAGAAGACCGAAGGCTTATATACCGAGCTCTTTTTTAATAAGTTCTTGTGCAAGTTTAGGATTAGCCTTGCCCTGTGAATTCTTCATAATTTGACCGACTAAGAAGCCTATGGCTTTCATTTCACCGGCAGCCACGTCTTGAGCAGCTTGCGGATTCTCTTTTATTACCTTACTGACTATCTTCGATATCTCGGCCTCATCTGATACCTGGATAAACCCCTGTTCTTCGGCGTATTTTTCTAAATCAGAGGGCTTGGCGCCGCTTTTTATCAATGTAGTTATAAGAGCCTTTGCATTAGTAGAGCTCAGCTTGTTTCCCAGAATCAAGTCATAAACCGCTTGATAGATTTTAGCTCTCTCTTGATTAGTGGAGTCGTTATTCAGCTTTTCTCCGCTCCTTCTTAACGGAATTTCTATGTTTACCAACCAATCGGCCAGTCGCTTGGCAAGCTCTTTATTGTCAAGATTCTGTTCAAGCAGGGCCAAGTAGTTGGTGTTTTCGTTATCAAGCTCGGCTTCTAACAGAACCTCGACTTGGTTTTTATCGAGGCCGAGTGAAGACATTTTCGCTCGCCAGCTATCGGGTAGTGTCGGCACTGTTTCTCCGAGCTTATTAATGGCTTGGTCATCAAGTTCGATTGGGGGAATATCTGGGTCTGGAAAGTATCGATAGTCATGTGCTTCTTCCTTGCTGCGTTGGCTAAACGTTTTTTGTTTGGCGTCATCCCAGCCTCGTGTTTCTTGTGTAATCTGTTCGCCCTTTTCCAGTACTTCAATTTGTCGGTTAATTTCAAACTCCACCGCCTTTTCAACACTTCGAAAACTATTGAGATTTTTAGTTTCTGTTCTTGTCCCGAGCTTATCGGGATCCTTACTTACGCTGACATTCACGTCAAAGCGCATATTCCCATGATACATATCGGCGTCTGAAACGCCCGTATAACGAATCAATAGCCATAACTCTCTGGCATAAGCCTTGGCCGCTGCTGCAGAATGCATATCTGCTTCAGAAACAATCTCGAGTAATGGGGTACCTGCGCGGTTCAAGTCAACCAGGCTATAGTCTTTGCCCGCAGGGTGTGTACTTTTACCGGCATCCTCTTCTATTTGTACTCGGTTTATCCTTACGGTACTTATTTCACCGCCCACATCAATCTTGACTGTGCCGCCAACAATAATAGGCTGAGTGAGCTGTGTTATCTGATAGCCCTTAGGTAGATCAGGATAAAAATAATGTTTGCGCTCAAAGTAGCTGTGCTTCTGCGGCCTAGTGTTAAACGCAAACGCCACTTTCATGGCGTACTCAAGGGCCTTCTCATTGAGCACGGGTAGGGCGCCCGGCATGCCAAGACAAATATGACTAATAAGCATATTGGGTGCCGCCTCACGCGCATCGTTAGAAACGGCAGCAAATAACTTGGTCTTAGTCTTAAGCTGCACATGACACTCAATACCTATAGTTGCAGTATATAAGTCACGTATCTCGGGGTTCACCATTCGGCAAAGCTCCTAGATCTCTTAATGCTTGACGAAACCCGATTAAAGCTGATTTCACATCCGCTTCTTTTAAACGAAATTCGGGATCAGCCAATATTTTCTTAGTCAGGCTGTGCGCAAACCACACTGCGTCATTATTAAGGAAAAGGCGCTGGGCCGACACCATGCGTTCACCCATAGTTTTGCCTTTGAACTTTCTTCTCTTAAGTGCATTGTCGAGCAAACGATCAGCGGCAATAAGCGCGTCAGGCCAGGTAACCTTGTCTTTACAGAACGCCTGAAGCTGTTTCCAGTTTTCATCGAACGCATCTTGTTTCAAGCGTTTAGGCAAATATTTGTAAATAATCGCCAACATAATAAGTCCGACGACAACGGCAAGACCGATAAAAATCATTCTTTCAATACTCATTGTACTAACTCCTCAAATTTGTAGGCTAATGCAAGTAATTCCTTATCCTTGCGCTGCGGGGCCATAAGTTGTAGACCCACCGGAAGACCGCTCACAGTACCGGCAGGCACGCTAATTGCCGGAATGCCAACGAGACTGACTGCCACGGTCATCATATCCTGCAAATACATTTGCAATGGATCGGTACTGTTTTGACCAATTCTAAATGCAGTCGTAGGAGCTACTGGTCCTAATAGGAAGTTGTATTTATTAAATGCATTATCGAACTCCTGAATGATTTTCGTTCTCAGTCGTTGTGCTTTGCGATAGTAGGCATCATAGTAACCACTGCTAAGCACATAAGTGCCGATCATTATTCGTCGCTTAGCCTCGCGACCAAAACCCTCGCTTCTAGACCAGTTGTAGCTATCGTCAAGGCTAGTGGCCGTTGATTTCGAAAATCCGTAACGCTGCCCGTCGTAGCGACTTAAGTTGCTGCTAATTTCTGCTGGGACAATGATGTAGTAGGCCGCCAGTGCCAGTTCAAGCGAAGGCAAACTAATATCTTCAATTTGTATACCTGCAGTCTTTAGTTTTTCAGACGCCTCGTAAATTTTAGTGCGAACGGCTTTATCAGTACCTTCGCCCATATATTCTTTAATAACGCCGATCTTGATATGCTTAAACGATCTATCGGGTGCTGACGACAAATTATAGCCACCTTCTTGCCGCTCTATGGTTGTGCCATCAAGCTCATCCTTACCGGCAATAACATCCACAATAAGCGCCACATCTTCTACTGTTCTTGCAATAGGGCCAATCGTATCAGTGCTACTCGCCATCGCTACCACGCCACTACGTGACACCAGACCGTATGTAGGCCTTAACCCGACTGAACCCGTAAATGAGGCTGGTTGACGTATCGAGCCGCCAGTATCTGTAGCCAAAGCAAAAGGGACCATGTCAAGAATTACAGCAGCTGCCGGTCCACCCGAACTACCGCCCGGTACGCGTGTTTTATCGTGAGGATTTTTTGTAATCATAAAATCGCTGTTTTCAGTACTGCCTCCATGACCGAATGCGTCCAGATTAGCCTTGGCTACGCAAATCGCTCCTTCCGCTTCGAGTCTTTCGACTGCGGTTGCTTGGTAGGGCGCTTCAAAGCCTTTCAAGATATTACTGGCAGCCGTGGTTTCACTGCCGAAAGTCAGAAAGTTGTCCTTAGCAATAAATGGCACACCCGCCAGACGACCAACTTGTTCACCGTTCTTAACTCGCGCATCTATTTCCTCGGCACGAAGGCGGCTGCGTTCATGTATGGCTGAAATTACAGCGTTGTAGTCCTTTTTTTCATCTATAGTTTTAAGTGCGCTCTCAACTAACTCTACAGCCTTGGCGTCTCCCGATTGCACGCTTCTTGCGATTGCTGCAATGGCTGGCCATTGACTAGTCATGATAACATCCGCCTTACCTTGATATGATCATCTTCCGTTGATGGCACGTTTTTAAGTAGTTCTGCGGGCGTCATGCCATAGTTTTTCACTACATCGGTACGCGTAACGTTTTTAAGTCCTGTAACTTGGTATGTGGGCTCAACCCCTTCAAGATCCACTGCCTGTAATTGCTCTACATACTGTAATATAGCACTGATCTCTTCTTCGAATTGCTCGACCTCGTCATCAGTAAGGTGGAGACGGGCGAGCCGAGCCAATTTTAATACGTCATCTCGTGTCAACTTCGCCATATATTCTCAGTATAACTGATTAGCTCGTGAGTATCCACCTACCTTGGTATCTTTAATGAACACTTAATCATCGCCTTACATTTTCTTCTTAATATCGGAGATTATATCTCTTAACTCTGCAGCTTTTTCAAATTCAAGATTAGCAGCTGCCAGCTCCATCTGCGCACTAAGATCGCGCAAAAGCGTACCATACTCATCCTTTGGTATTTTCTTGAGATCAAGTTTGGCCTTCTTGGCCTCCTCAGGCAAGTCGGGTCTCATGCCCTTTTCAACCGCCTTGGCGATACCCTTAGGTTTTATCTTGTGTCGTCTATTATAATCTTCCTGAATTGTTCGCCGTCTCGTGGTTTCATCAATCGTTCTTTGCATGCTGCCGGTAATGCGGTCTGCATACATAACTACACGTCCTTCAATGTGACGTGCAGCACGGCCAACCGTCTGCACTAACGCTTGTTCACTGCGAAGAAACCCCTCCTTATCAGCATCAAGTATGGCCACTAAACTCACCTCAGGTAAGTCCAAGCCTTCGCGAAGCAGATTTATGCCTACAACGACATCGTAAACGCCAAGCCTGAGATCGCGCAGTATGTCAGTCCGCTCCAGCGTCTCAACGTCACTGTGCAGATATGTGACCTTAACATCAATTTCTTGCAAGTACTCAGTCAAATCCTCGGCCATGCGTTTAGTCAAGGTAGTGACAAGCACACGTTGGCGCTTTGCAATTATTTTCCTAATTTCACTAAGTAGGTCGTCGATCTGCCCCTCAATCGGACGAACCTCAATTACCGGGTCGAGCAGCCCGGTTGGTCGTATAACTTGCTCAATAGGAGCAGGGCTGCGTGTGAGCTCATACTGCGCAGGAGTCGCACTTACATAAACAACCTGGTTTACGTGTTTTTCAAACTCTGTAAAAGTAAGCGGTCTATTGTCTAGTGCGCTGGGTAAGCGAAAGCCGTGCTCGACCAAAACTTCTTTGCGCGCCCTGTCGCCATTGTACATACCTCTTATCTGCGGTATGGTCATATGCGACTCGTCAATAAAGAGCATATAATCGTCTGGAAAATAATCGAGCAGGGTTGCCGGTTGCTCCCCTGGTTCTCGATTAGTCAGATACCGGCTATAATTCTCGATTCCTTTTACGAAACCGGTTTCTTCCAGCATTTCCAAATCAAAACGTGTACGTTGTTCAAGTCGCTGAGCTTCAAGAAGCAGGCCCTTGCTTTTAAAATATTCCAGCCGTTCTGCCAATTCAGACTCAATACTAGTTAGAGCATGCTTTAACTTTTCGGCCGGAGTTACATAGTGGCTACTTGGGAAAATTCGTATTGAAGCAGGACGACGAATAACTTCGCCGGTTAGAGGCTCAATCTGGCTGATTCTCTCAACCTCATCGCCAAAAAATTCAACTCTATAGGCCACTTCTTCACCCGCAGGCAGTACGTCAACCACATCACCTCTTACACGGAAAGTTCCTCTATGAAAGTCCACGTCATTGCGCTGGTACTGAATATCAGTTAAGCGACGTATGAATTTGTCACGGACTTTACGTTCTCCAACTTTTACGAACTCTGCCAGGTTACCGTAGTCCTCAACCGAACCTATGCCGTAGATGCAGCTTACGCTTGCAACAATAATGACGTCCCGCCTTGTAAGCAGCGCATCAGTCGCAGCATGGCGTAGACGATCGATTTCTTCGTTAATTTGGCTATCTTTTTCTATATAAGTATCCGAACGTGGGATGTATGCTTCCGGTTGATAATAATCAAAATAGCTCACAAAGTAGTGAACGGCGTTATCGGGGAAAAAGCCCTTAAACTCACTGTAGAGCTGCGCAGCAAGAGTTTTATTGTGCGAAAGCACCAGCGTAGGTCGCTGCAGGCGCTGTACCGCATTTGCCATCGTAAACGTCTTGCCTGAGCCCGTTACACCAAGCAGCACCTGTTCTTTAACATTGCTTTCTATGCCCTTTACTAGCGCCTCAATCGCGTCCGGTTGATCGCCTTTTGGCTTATAGTTACTTTTAAGAGTGAACTTACTCATCTCCTCATTGTAACAATGTTATGCCGAAGAGTTTACTTACGGCCGGATAAGCTTGTCCGGGTCAACGTCAGTATTGGTATAGGTGCGGCCTTGAAAAATGCACTGTTCTGGATAGCTTTCTAAGATGGGCTGACCAGCATCTTTACATTCCTGAAAAGTATTAATGCTCCTACCTTGTGAGAATATAAAAATAGCCACAAGTAGCAAACCACCAAAGAGCACTACTAATATCGGCCATTTTCTGTGCTGCATCGCCAAATCATCATACAAGTTACTCATATAAATCCTTGTATTTAACAACCTCCAGGTCAAGCAGTGCAGTCAGCTTGGCCAACAACTCGTCGGCATCACTGCTAAAGACCACATTTCGGCTACGGCGCTCGCCGGCTGCGTGTAATATATCCATGATTTCGGTACTGATGCCGCCAGCGCCTTGTAAAAAGCCAATCGGCGTGTCCGTTTCCATTGCAATAGTAAATTCGTGAAGGGTACCTAGCCGTCCTCCAATACTAATAACAGCGTCACTAGACGTTATAAGCAAGTTATCACGCCCAACATAGTTAAGGCCGCTATAGATGATAGTGTCATATGCCTTTACGGGAAGCCTATATTTGGCTACATGCTCTATCTTCGAGGTGGCCGGGCTTATACCGACGCTCATTTTCCCCCCGAATTTTTTGTACGCCTGCGCAGCATAATCAGGCAGTCCAATCGTTGCACCTGACATAAGACAGTGCCCGGCTTTAGCAATTGCCCGGCCTGCGGCTTGCGCCAGCACTTTGCCTTCTTCTACGCTTTTGCCTTTTGCGGCGCCAGAAATACATATTTGATACATCAGCGTATTCCCCCGCCACGTAGTACCAACGCTTCTGGAGCAATCATCTCATTATCCAGCTGCTTTAGTACTTGCCCCTCCAGTGTCTTCTGGCCGAGGTAACGAATAAATATCTCATTCCAAAGCGACTCCCTAAAATGATATACAGCCCGGTGTTCATAAGGCAGATTATTTACATAGCTGATTGCGATGTCCATTAAATTAAACGTAACCGGGCGGTCACCATACATCAACCCAACATAATCCAGGTCATACCAAAAATGTAGTGCCGGCTCCAAGCGATATAACGCTTCCTCTGCCTTGCGCCAGTGCAAATCCTCCGGCTGTACATGCGGCTCGAACATTTCCGGGTGGTACTCGTTTTCAAGCTTACCGAAGTAACGCTGAATAACCCGCCAGTGGATAGCTTGACCGGCCATAATGGCATGCTGACCAGGATCGGCTATAAGTGTTTCTACTAAGATAGCTCCGAAATTTGGTTTAACCTGCTGGAGTTTGAAATACGCACTGTAAAGGCGCAGCTCATTTAGGTAGTGCAGCAAAAGAGGGAGAGCAGTAATAGTGATTCCCTGCATGTGCTTAATAGGCATCGGCAGCATAACTATTACGCCCAATTCTTTTAAATGTGTTAGATTGTGGCGCTTCTTGTGTACAAATTCGTGAGTCAGATTTCCCCACTTAGCCTTATCCATAAGTATAATATCAATGTCTCGGCTTTCGAAGTCGCTAGGTCGCAACCTCTTATATTTTTGCAAGAAATTATTAAGCCAAACGGGGTCTTCAGCAAATCGTAGACTAGCAAAGAGTTCGGCCACTGGCTCGCGCTTTATCATTGAGTCCACGGATTTATAACCTAAATGTTTCATAACCGTTTTAGGCGGCATGCTTTTTATTAGCCGGCGGGCTACGCTCGTCTTCAGTACCCAAACTTTCTTGGGCATGTGCAGCTCTTCGACCGTTTGCTTTATCTTCGGCAATAGGTCTTGGACATCTGTGGGGTCAGTGCCTCCAATTTTTTTAGCCAAAAACTCATCGTGCTTTTTAACGAGAGCCAGTAAGGCTTGATAGAGTTCTTTTCCTGTCGTATCCTTCGGATCGAGCCCAAGCTCTCGCATCTTAAGGTGAGCTTTCCCGAGAATTTCAGCCGTGAGTCTGACATCTGTGCTTTGGTCACCGGTAGCTTGCTCTAGCTGTTTTAGAGCTATCCCAAACATCGGCTCAACCGCACCCAATAGCTCAGACAAATACTTCGACATAATTAGCACAAGCATAACACTTCTGAAAGCTCTTCGTCCAGACGCTTAAGCTTGTTTTACTTAGAAACGCTCGGGTTTATACCAGTCCGGCGCGCGTTGCAGCAATTCTTCGGTCTGCGCTTCTGTCAGAAGGCCGGCTTGGGCGCCGACATGTTGCACTACATTCATAGAATTAATAGGTGCTAACTGCAGGGCTCCTTCTACATTATTGCCTTTTATAAGAGCTGCCACAAAAGCCGAGGAGAAGGCATCACCCGCACCTGTACGCTCGTACGGAGGCGCTGGATCGGGGTATGGCGGCATTTTAAAGCGATTGGCCCCATCGCTCGCATAAGCGCCGCTCGGACCATCGGTAATAACCACCACTTGTGGGCCAAGCCCGTGCAGACGATTAAACAAGTCATGCAAATCGTCATAGTTACCGCCGGAAACCATTACAGCTTCCTCGCGGTTTAGAAGTAACACATTAGTGCGTCGGTACAGAGCGCTTAGCCTCTCTACACCGGCTTCAAGCTGGTATGTTCCTGGTTGAAAAGCGAACCGTACTTCGGGATGTTTTTCCAGCCAGTTCGTAACATAGTCATGGTACGTCTCCAGCGCATTTTTACTGATGGAGCTAAAGTAAATCCACTTCGGAACATCTTCTTTGTGAAAGCGCGGCCATTGATAATCATATTCTTCGTGCTTTATAAGAATCGTTCTCTCTTCTTTATACCAAAGCACATAGTGGAAATTACTGACTTTGCCCGTATTGATATGCACGAATCGAGTGTCGACTTTTGCTTTGTGTAACGCTTCTATAATGTCCCGGCCGTGCTTATCACCGCCAACGTTTGATATGAGACCACTGTTAAGTCCCAGCTTGGCAAAGCTTACGGCAGCATTAGCTGCATTCCCGACCCCTTCTACAACCTCAGCACGCTCAAAGGGTATCTTAGTAGCAAAGGGCATAGCCAACCACTGGCCCTGCTCGTTTTTATATGTCGTAGCCCTATCGTCTAGCAGTTTTATGAATGCATCCGTTACGACATCTCCGATACTCAGTACGTCAATCTGACTCATCCCACCCCCATCATCTAAAATTGTTTGGAAAGTAACTTTTTATTAAGCCGGAAAACCATAAGCCTAGTCTACCACAGCCTTACCGGCGGCGTTGAACATATCAATTTTCTCTTCCACGACTGTTTGTACCGCACCAATAACCTCGTCCATTAGCTTAACGACGGCATACTCGTCCGGGTTCTCGTCCAACACTTGCTCAAGCTTCTTTCGATAAGCTACTCGCATATCAGAATTGATATTTACCTTGGAAACCCCGACCTTCACAGCGTCAGTAAAGTAGTGGCCTGGCGTCCCACTGCCTCCATGCAGGCTTATATTGCAGTCAATTGCCGCACGTATTTCCTTAAGTAAATCTATATCCAACTTCTTGGGCACAGGATATTTGCCGTGCAGATTGCCAATAGCCGCGGCATAAGTATCAATGCCAGTAGCTTCAACGAAAGCTCTTGCGCCTTCTGGCGTACTAAAGGTCTTCCTGATTTCTTCATAGTCAATTGCCTCGGTGTGAAGATTAGAAGATCCGCCGAAATAATGGGGTTCACTCTCTACCAGCGCGCCAGTCAAGCGGGCATAATCCACGACTTGCCTTGTTTCTGTAATAATCTCATCCAGAGAAGCATTGCGGCGAGCCTGGCTTATATCGATATGGATAAATTCATAGCCAGCCTCTATGGCTTCAATTGCGGCGGCAATAGTCGGGCTATGGTCCAGGTTGATATACATTTCTATGCCGTACTCTTCCTTGTAGTTGTCGACCATGTCGCGGACATTATCGATTCCTAGCGCCTCAACTTCACCTTGGCTTAACTCCACCATTACGGGTGCTTGTTTGGCTTTCGCTGCCCTGGACACGGCAATCAAGGTTTCCTGGTTATCCAGATTAAAAGCACCAAGTGCAAAATGTTGTGCTCGCGCTCGTGCCATAGCACCTCGTGCCCTCTGGCAGTTCTCTCTTATTTGTCTAAGTGTTAATGACATTGCCCCACCTTTACTTGTCTACCTTTTTCCCTAGCATTTCATGAGCCGCTAACGCTATGTGTTTGGCGGTTAAGCCGAAGTGCTCAAGGAGTTCGTCTGGTTTACCTGATTCACCAAATCGGTCATGCATACCCACGCGCTTTATCGGCACGGGGCATTCTTCACCGAGCAATTCGGATATAGCACCACCGAGTCCGCCGTTTATCTGCGCTTCCTCAGCTGTTATCACATGTTTTGTCTTTTGAACGCTTTGCAGGATTTTTACCCTGTCCAACGGCTTTATCGTTGGCACATGCACTACTTCGGCGTCGATTCCATCCTTGAACAGCATTTCCGCAGCTACGAGCGCCTGATAGGTCATTGTCCCAGTAGCCACTAATGTTATGTCGGTTCCATGAGCTAATATGTACGCTTTACCAAGCTCAAAAGGAGTTTGCGGCGTCGTAATAATCGGCGTCGCTTCACGCGCTAGTCGAAGGTAAGCTGGTCGCTTGTCCTGCGCAAGTGCAATGGTAGCCTTTTCCGCTTCGAGACTATCGGCCGGCGACACTACAACCATATTGGGCAAGACCCTCATAAGTGCTATATCTTCCAGCATTTGATGCGTTGCCCCATCCGGACCGACGGACACACCGGCATGTGAGCCAACGATCTTTACCGGCATGTCATTCAGGCAAATTGTAGTCCTGATTTGTTCCCAGTTACGCCCGGGACTAAAAGCTGCATAGCTGCTTACGAAAGGTATTTTGCCCATGGCCGCCAAACCTGACCCGACCGTAACCAAGTTTTGCTCCGCCACTCCGATTTCTACGAATCTTTCTGGAAAAGCTTCTTTGAAAAGGTGCATTTGCGTTGACTCAGTCAGGTCTGCACAGGCAGCTACTACCTGCTCGTTTTGCTCACCTGCCGCTTTAAGCCCGCGGCCAAATCCTTTTCTAATAGGCTCTTTCTGGAGTTCCCCATTTATATCTACAAGATGTGAGCCGCTCATTCGTGCTCACTCCTTATCTTCCCCTTTAGTGTGCGTAGTTCTTTGAGAGCCTCTACAGCCTGATCATGATTAGGTGGCGCTCCGTGCCAATGAAAGTCATACTCCATAAAGTCCACACCTTTTCCCGGTATGGTATGAGCAATAATCATAACTGGCTGTTCGACTATGGCGCGGCCCATGGCGCAGGCATCAATGACAGCTTCTATATTGTTGCCGTCTATTTCAATGACATGCCAGCCGAAGGCTTCCCATTTGGCCCTTAGGTCTTCCAGAGGCATAACCGTCTCAGTCGGGCCGTCAATTTGAATATTGTTACGGTCAATTATCCCAATAATGTTATTCAGTTTATATTTTGAAGCAAGCATGGCAGCTTCCCAGACGTTACCTTCATCAAGTTCACCATCTCCCAAAACTGTATAAATCCAGCGGTGATGGTCCTTATTCATGCGCATGGCAAGTGCCATACCGCATGCTTGACTCAAGCCGCAGCCAAGAGGACCGCTGGTATTCTCGAGGCCGGGTAGTTTTGTACGCTCGGGGTGCCCCTGCAAGCGAGATCCAAACTGCCTGAGGGTCATAAGCTCTTTTTTTTCAAAGTATCCAACGTGAGCCATAGTTACGTAACGGACAGGGGTACAGTGACCATTGCTGAGCAGCAAAATATCACGCTGGTCCCATTCAGGATGCTTTGGGTCGTGTTTTAAAATATCGAAATAAAGCGCTGCAAAAATGTCAGCTAGGCCCAAAGGGCCGGCACTGTGACCACTGCCGGCATGCTCAAGCATCCGGATAATGTCTTGCCGGATATCATTTGCCTTTACATCAAGCTCTTCTAGTGTCAGTTTTTGCATTATGTGGCTTTTCCCGCTATTGCTTCCAGTTTAGCATAAGCGAGAGCCGGATTGTCGCTTTGCTGTATGAAACCGCCAACATTCAATACGTCAACACCACCATCGACAAGTTTCGGTGCGTTTACGGCATTAATGCCGCCGTCCCAAGCCACTTCAACCTTGCTGTTCACTTTTTTTACTTCGTTGACCTTACTAAGCAAACCCAAATTGGCTTTACCGCCAAAATGCCCAAGGTCACCTGAAAAAATCAAAACATGATCAATCCAATCCAAGGCAGGCGCTATAGTGCTGACAGGCGTGTCTTGAAGAAGCGAAACCCCGATTCTACTGCCGATCGCATGCACAAAATTAGCAATGTGTTCGAAATTTCCCTTGGATTCCGCTTGGACAATTACAAGACCGGGCTTAAGCCGTACGATATGATCCAATGATAAGTCCGGCCGCATAAACATAAGATGGAGATCCCACTGTATCCTTCTATCTTCTGGAATCCATACCTCATCAAGTGCTATAGATTGATTTTGAGTAAACAAGCCGTCCATGAAGTCAAGGTGAATTCGTTTAGCAAACGGCACTATGCGCTCAATCTGCTCTCTGAAATGAGACTGATTCTCGGCTGTGACTGTCGGACAGATAATTGCCATACCGGCTTAATTATAGCGTAAGCATTGCTTAGCGGGCAGCAGCAATTAAAGGTTCGAACATTGTCTTTGTTAAGTCCACCATGCGCTTCGTGCCCGCGTTACGGGTCAACAGGGTTACGGCCACTTGCCGGCCATTGGGCAATGTAACAATGCCTACGTCGTGGTACTCAACAAGCTCCCGAAAACCTACTTTATCCATAACTTCCAGTTCAGGCAGGGCTACAGGCAAAACGTCACGGTAAATGTTCTCTTTCATCGACTTTAGAAATAGCTCGGTGTGGGCGTCATTCAAATCCTTCCGTTCGTATAACCGGCGCAAAATTATATCAATATCTTGAGCTGTTGTAGTCAAACCCTCCATATTGGTATGGAGTAAACCCAGATCTTTCAGGCGCTCTGTAGACCTGGTTTTGCCCTGCTCCGCCCACAGCTTCTCAGCGCAGGGGCTATGAGATTCGCGGATCATTTTGTCCAAACAGTCTTTGCGGCTCCAGCTTCCTAGAAACGGCTGCTCAAGACTGTGCTTGCCGTTCTGAATATCAATGTAGCCCAGATATGCGACGTAGATTTTATATAAGCTGGCCGCAAAATACTCTCTGTCTACTTTGAAGGCTCCTAATTCTTGCCCCGTGGCCAAGTCGGTCACTACCACGCCGTAATCACCTTGGCTGCTGGTTATAAAGTCCTCGACAACTTGCTGTACTGCCGGCAACGGCTCCGGTTCTGGCGATGCAGGCTGAGCTCGGTTTTGTTCATTTGCAACAGCTGCTTCGTTGCCATTTGATTGAGATGGATTACCTTGACGGCTAAGTATAATAAATAGCCCAAAAGCTATGAGCAGCAAGCCAAGAATCAGCTTGAGGATGGATTGCTTACGTCGGACATTTGACTGGTTGCTGCCCGGCCGATAGCTATACACATGCATACATCTAGTTTAACTCATCAATTGATTTTAGACGCCTCGTAAACCTGGCAGCTCCGGCAAACGGCGTTTTAAGCCATGTTTCAATAATTAAGTTTGCCTCATCTTTCTCAAGAATTCTAGCCGGCAAACAAGCAACGTTGCTATTATCGTCATTGCGGGACGACCGGGCAGATTCATAATCATAAAGTAACGCCGCGCGGACACCTTTAAACCGATTGGCCGCCATACACATGCCTTGTCCGCTACCACACAGTAATATGCCGCGTGGATCAGGATCATCACTGGCAAGAAGTCGCGTAACGACCTTTTGTGCAAAAACCGGAAAGTCGTCGTTAGGATCTAAGCGCTTATCCCCCTCATCATCCACATCATAGCCAGCTTTTTTCAGATACTTAACAAGTGCTTCGCGGAGATGAAAGCCATTATGATCAGCGCCAATATATATTTTCATTGCACTCAGCCAGTACTATGTCTTATGCAACTGCTTGCCGACATCAGCGACAACTTCCACAAGACGGTTACTGTAGCCCCATTCATTGTCGTACCAGGCTACTACTTTAAGCATATTCTCACCAACCACCGCAGTTAGCTTGAGATCAACAATAGCAGAATGACTGTTGCCTATAAAATCGCTTGAAACCAGCTCTTCCTCGGTAACTTCAAGAATGCCTTGATAGTATGGCTCTTTAGCTGCTTTCTTGAAGGCTTCATTTACCTCTTCAACCGTAACAGAGCGCTTGGTAATAATTACGAAATCACTGAGAGAAACTACAGGAGTCGGGACTCGAACCGACATGCCCCCGAAAATGCCTTGCAGAGCTGGCAGAGCCTGGCCGGCAGCAATAGACGCACCGGTGGTAGTAGGTACAATATTCTCGGCCGCGTTTCTGGCTTCGCGTAAATCTTTGGCCGGCGCATCTTGCAGACGCTGGCTGGCCGTATAGCTGTGTACGGTTGTCATCATAGCCTTTTCAATGCCGAAATTGCTCTCAATAACCGCCGCTACTGGTGTTATACAGTTGGTAGTACATGAAGCGTTACTTATAATATTCTCGGCAGTTTCAAGCTGGTCTTCATTAACGCCCAAAACTATAGTAGTCGCTCCCTCACCTTTGGCTGGAGCCGAGATTACGACTTTCTTAGCCCCTGCATCAATGTGTGCCTTGGATAGTTCTGGCTTTACAAAAAATCCAGTAGATTCAATGACCACATCCACTTCGTGTTTGTCCCAAGGCAAACTGGCTGGCTCTTTTTCAGCTATTACTGCCACGTGCTTGCCATTTACAGTGATGCCCGCTTCATCGTAGCCAACTTCATGTTGATACGTACCGTAATTGCTGTCATGTTTTAGCAAATGAGCCAGAGTTTTTGTATCGGTAAGATCATTAATGGCCACAATCTCCATGTCTGATCTCTCAAACGCTACTTTGAATGCATTTCGTCCAATACGGCCAAATCCATTAATCGCCACGCGCGTTTTCATATTTGTCCCACTCCTCTATTTCTAAGCATTACCGTTATTGTATAGGCTTGAGTCGATCAGCTCAATAGATTGTTGGTCCTAATGTACTCAAGAAGCTTGATGTGAAGGTCATATTCCAGCTCATTAATTGCCTTCTCAAGTGGAGCCCATTGAAACTTATCGTGCTCAAAACTCAAAACTACGTCGCCTGACTTTGTTGAAGCTTTATAAAAAATAAATGTCACGCTATCAGTATGCCCTCCTTCATGATCTTTCCATGCTCTGACCTCAGTGGTAGCGTAGATAGGCAATAGATCGGTCACATCAAGCCCTGACTCTTCTTTCACCTCTCGCCGCACGCTCTGTGCCAAATCTTCTTTAAGCTCAAGCATGCCTCCTGGCAAATCCCACTGGAGAGGCCGACGCACATCAGTTTTGCTTCGTCGCAACAGTAATATGTTACCTTCGACATTTACTACCACTGCCTTTTGGACAACTATAGATCTCATCGCGTGCTATTCCTTATTCCGGGCAATAATTTAACTACACCTAGTTTGCTTGTTTGAATTGCTTGATGGACTGAACTACTTGTCCATCTTCCTTAAGATTTTCTACGAACACTACTTTGTTTTTAAGGATATACATAAAATCTTCGGGGCCATGCAGCTCGTTACCAAGTTTTACAAGACTGATATCGTTACCGCTAGCTGTGTCAATGTTTATTTTGCCGTTTTCTCTTAGATAATAAACATCGGTCAGCGAAAAGTAACTGCCGCTTGTTTCAGTCAGCTTGCCAAAATAAACCTGTCCATTATCAAGAAAAACGGCTTGATAACCACCTTCCTTAATCTTATCTTGAATTTCTTTGGGTGCTTCTTGCTGCGTAGATTCGACAAGTTCACCCACCTGGGCCGAAATATCATCGTTACTTTTACTTAGTTTTTCTAAACTAATTACGCCGAATATAGTTGCAAGGGTTAACACAATGACGCCGGCAGCCAGTACTATGGATACTATGCGATTCATGGTCAGCCTTTCTGTGCTTTAGCTATAGAATCTTCGATAACTTTTCGCGCTGCCTCGGCATCGCCCCATCCTTTGAGCTCGGCACTTACACCTTGCCAGTTTTTCTTCCAGTCTTTGTAGTGGCTATAGAAATGCTCAATATTCTTCTTAAATGCCTCACCCAAGTCACTAAGCGACTGTATGTGATCTTTACTGATGTCATCAGCCGGAACACAAATGAGCTTCTCGTCCATTTCGCCATCATCCTCAAAATAGAGCACTCCGACAGCGCGTGCTGGCACAACCACACCATGCGGCAATGGCTCATCAATAACCACCAAAGCATCCAGTGGATCACCATCATCACACAGAGTTTCAGGAATATAGCCGTAGTCAGCAGGGTAGCCGAGTAGTGTGCCGTTAACACGATCCAGGAATAAGCGGCCGGTCTTTTTGTCTACCTCTATCTTGTTTCTGCTGCCGCGCTGGATCTCAATAATTACATTCACAACATTTGGCGCATCGTCGCCGTAGCTTACATCTGCTGACATATAGGCCTCCTTAGATTAACTAATATTGTACAGCAACACATCGCCGTAATTCAGCTTAAGTCCTAAGCAGCCAAAGATTCAGCATTGACCAGGCGCTGACAATTGCCGCTACTAAGTACTGTGCAGATGTGAAGCTGTCTACCGTAAAACAAAACAGGCCCGCGATAAAGTTAAGAGCCGCGGCAAACCAGTACCATGTAGAAGGCTTATCTACTAGCCCGTTTAAAAAATACCCGGCAGCCATCACCATTAACCAAAAAGCGCCAAGATTTGCTATAAGGGCGGCGGCAAGACTGGATGAAAATCGAAAAACGAAGCCCGAAACCGCTAAGCCTACTACTATCGGAATCAGCCATGCTAGAAATATATTGCGCATTTGTTTGATACGAAGTGGCATAACTCTATACATATATCCTAAGCCTACGAGAGATATGAGGAACCATAGGCCGTTTATCTGTTGTCGTTGATAAAAGTGCGTCACTATAAATCCGCCAGCAGCCAAGACAGCCCACAATAGGTACACGCGCGCTCTGGTATCAGAGAATAGAAAGTCCCAGTCGATTTTGGAGTTCATGACTAGATGGTAACAAAAAAACTATCTATAATGAATCAGACACTAGTCGGGAAATTCTATGCAAGTAAAATTTGATCACACTGAGAACGTTGCCAAAAATATAGTTAGCTTTTGGTTTACTACGGACTCTATGCCTCACCATACCGCTGGTCAATTTACAGAATTGCGCATACCCCACAATCAGGTTGATAAGCGCGGAGACAAACGTTGGTTTACGATTTCGTCCTCTCCTACAGAGAAGCAGTTGGCCATAACTACTAAGTTTGCTGCTGAAAACGGAAGCAGTTTTAAAAACGCTTTACGCGGCTTGCAGCCCGGAAGTGAGCTTAACATGGCTCAGCCAATGGGCGACTTTGTCCTTCCTAAGGACCCGTCCATACCTCTCGTGTTCGTTGCTGGTGGCATAGGCGTCACACCTATGCGCAGCATGGTTAAGTATCTGCTTGATAGCGGTGAAAAGCGTGACATACACCTCATTTACGGTATACGTAGCCTGGAAGAAGTTGCGTTCCGCGACTTGTTTGAACAGTACGGGTTAAAGCTCACTTTAGTTGTCAGCCAACCGTCAGGCAATTGGGATGGAGAAGCTGGCCAGCTTTCAGCCGATCGCATACAGTCATTAGCCGGCGGTCTTAATAACAAGCTGATTTATCTTTCGGGTCCAGAACCAATGACGGAAGCCCTATTCAAAGACCTGAAGAAACTTGGCATCAACAAAAAGCACATTGTAACTGACTACTTCCCCGGCTACACCGCAGTTTAGGTTTCTTTCTAATCCGTAACTATAACCGTACCTTTCATTGATGGGTGTGGCTGGCAATAATAGTTATACGTACCAACCGCCGTAAAGGTATGGCTGTAACTCTCTCCTTGGCCTAGTAAAGGGCCGTTGGGGCTGTCGCTGTCTTTAGTGTCGCTATGTACATTATGCTCGACACTATCTTTGTTTGTCCAAGTAACTGTAGTACCCTTTTTAACAGTAATAGTCTTGGGGCTAAAGGCAAAATTAGCAATATCAACTTGATTGGTGCTCGCTGTCTCGTCCTGCTGCGTATTGTTTGATTGATCCGGTGAAGTTTGCTGTGCGGTTTGGTTATTGTGGCCATTTTGTTGAGCTGGTTGTTCACTAGTCTGCGTAGAGGCAGATTCTTGACTACCAGGGCGATTGGCCAACACCACACCTACAATTGCCCCGATTGCTACTACAGCTACGAGTATACCGGCAAATGATTTCTTCACGTCCATACCCCCTTACTCGATTATTGTATCATCGTCAGACGGTAAAATGGTCTCCGGTTTAGTGATACGGCGCAGCATATCAATGTAAGCGACTCTGATATCACCTGGGAATAGTAAGCCGAGCGAGGCTTCTAATTCCTGATTAGCCGCATTGAGCATGTCCTCGCCCTTTGCCGTAAGCAGCGCGTGCCGGCTACGACGATCTTTTCGCTGTGTTTTTAGTTTAACCAGCCGCCTCTTAGATAAGTCAGATAATAAGGCCGTTACTTGAGGCAAGGTTATGCCCATACCTTCTGCAATATCTGTCATACTAAGGCCTTGTTTAGGAGCGGTTTGTACTACACCCAAAAGCAACCACTGCATCATTGTCAATTGTGTGGATTCTAACTGCTCAGCGACGATAGTTCGTAAAATTCGGTCTGCTTTTGAATGTATTAGGCACAGCTCATAAATCGTCATGCTAAGTAACTCCCCAATGAATCAGAATTAAGTGTACGTCGACTTTTTTACTATTGTAAATGAAATATCTTGCTCATGCGGATATAAAATATAGCAATTTACATCAGAGGTAATGCCGTTACCTTTATCTATTAACTATGTGGTTCGAGATATTTACGTATCATTAGGGCTGCTGTTGCGCCCTCGCCAGTCGCACTGGCAATCTGCATCGTTGCTCCTGAGCGTACATCGCCTGCAGCAAAAATGCCGGGTATCGTAGTTTCAAGGTTAGGATTCGTCTTCACCATACCAATGTCATCCAGCTCTACACCAGAGCCTTCAAGAAATGACGTATTAGGCTTCAAGCCGATGAATACAAAAACACCATCAGTTATGAATTCAACTTGTTTATTTAGTTTCGTGTCTGTACCGATTACCTTGGTAACCTTGCCGTCCTCTCCATCGATTCTGTCCGTCGCAGTATTGAAGTAAACGCTTATGGTGTCTCTATGCTTCTTGAGTTCTTGCTGTAACACATCAGACGCTCTGAATTTATCGCTTCGCACCAGAAGGTCAATATGTGTAGCAAATCTGGTTAGAAAAATGGATTCCTGAACCGCCGAGTTACCGCCGCCTATCACGACAAGTTTCTTGTCGCGGTAAAAAGCACCGTCACAAGTAGCGCAGTAGTGAACACCACGGGCATAGTACTCCTGCTCTCCAGGTATACCGAGTTTTTTATAATCACTGCCGGTAGCAATCAAAACTGCTTTGGCGTACATAGTTCCGTCAGTCGTTTCCAGACGTTTGAGTTTGCCCTCATCAATAATCTTCAGGACTTCGCCAAGTCGTATATCGGCTCCGAAGCGCTCAGCCTGTTGTCTTAGGTTTTCAGCAAGGTCCAGCCCGGCCAGTCCCTGAGGAAACCCAGGATAGTTGTCAACCCAGTCAGTTACGGCAGCCAGGCCACCGATAACGCCCTTTTCAAATAGTACCGTGTCGATGTCTTCACGCGTAGTATATAGAGCTGCCGCAAGTGCCGCAGGGCCAGCGCCCACCATTACTACATCATGAACCTCTGGATTCGCCATTTATCATTTCCCAATTTTCAATTATTTATTCATTTTACATTTACCGGATTGCTTTGGCCAATGATAAACGGTCATTAATTGGCAAATGTGAATTAGATAAATGGTAAATTGTTTAGCTTACAGCCGGAGCAAGCTTGGCTAAGTTGTAGCCCACTACAACTTCTTTACTGTTATCTTGTTTAGTTACCACGGTAATAGGTACTGATAGTTGACCGCTCAAAGCAAAAGCTTCTTGCTGACGAGCCGGATCAGCGTCAAGGTTAATTTCTTCGTACGAGTGCCCTTTAGCCTGCAACCATCTTTTGACCATAACACAGTACCCGCAGGTGTTAGTAGTAAAAATAGTGATGTTTTTCGGCATTTTCTTGCTCCTTTTAGTTTATTTTTTAGTTGCTCTTATTATTATATATAGCGCCTATACGCTTATGCAATACCATATATGTTGTGTTTTTTTCTTTATTTCTCCTTTTGTTTACTGCTGTACTGATACTACTTCTATATCAAACACTAAATCAGAGTTAGCCGGGATACCTGGCTGCTCTTGCGGCCCGTATGCCATTGCGGCGGGAATAATAAGTCGGCGCTTACCGCCCACTTTCATACCGGGGACACCTTCAGTCCAGCCTTTTATGACTTCATTTAAACTAAACGGAATAGGCTGACCAAAATCATGCGAACTTTGGAAAATAGTGCCGTCTTTAGCCAATGCGCCGGTATAGTGCGCTGTTACGGTTGCGCCTGGCTGAACAACTTCGCCGGTGCCTTCTTGCAAATCAACAGTCTGGAGCTCACCGACAGATGTAACGGGAGTAAAGCCTTCTAATTTCGTACCTTGTAATTGTGCCACTGGTTCGTCCTCCTGCTCATTTGGTGTTATAGACTCTGCGGCCTCACGGTCAGGAGTGGGCTGAGAAACTTCGCTCTCTCGACGCATTTCAAGCAAAACAACTGCTGTAAAAGCAATCGTTGTACCTAAGAACAGTAAAGCTGCTACTAAAGCACCGGCTCGTTGAAACGGCTTAGGCATTCCTCCTCCTTCTTCTAACCGCTAGTATACCCGTTCAGTCATAAATTTTCCAAGCATTTTCCGACACATAATTAATAGCAAGCGACTTACTCTTCAATTTCGAACTCCTGCAGCTTCTTCTTTACTTTTTCCGTCTTCTTTTCGCGCTGTAAGCTTAGAAGTTGATCATAAATACCGCCGCTATGAGACAACTGTGTCGGGCTGCCTACTTCATCAATGCTGCCGCCCCTGAGCGTAATAATCTGATCAACGTTGCGGATAGTGCTTAAACGATGAGCGATGATAATCGTGGTTTTATTTTTCATCAGCCGTTCAAGCGCTTCTTGAACAAGTGATTCAGATTTACTGTCCAGGCTGCTCGTTGCCTCATCCAGGACAAGTATTGGCGCATCCTTAAGCAGCGCTCGGGCAATCGCAATCCGTTGCTTTTGTCCGCCTGACAATTTTAACCCGCGCTCCCCAATTTCGGTATCGTAGCCTTTATCAAGCTTTTCTATGAATTCATGAGCGTTTGCTGCTCGTGCGGCTGCTACAACTTCTTCATCAGATGCACGTGTTTTCCCATAGGCAATGTTTTCCTTGATTGTGCCGCTAAACAGCGCGGGATCTTGGAAGACTACTCCTATATTCTCGCGAAGGCTCGCTTGTGTTACGGTACTGATATCCTGCCCATCAATGGCAATTTTGCCCTCCTGCGGCTCATACAGTCTGAGCAGCAGGCTAGTGAGAGTAGTTTTGCCCTCGCCGCTCTCTCCTACCAAGGCTATTTTAGTACCAGGTTTAATTACAAGCTCTATGTTTTTCAGAACCGGTATATGGTCGTAGGAAAAAGACACATTATCAAATACGATTTCACCGCGTTCTATATTTAAATCTTTTGCATCCGGTTTATCTGCTATCTCAGGTCTAATGTCCATAACCTCAAAGTAGTCTTTGCTGTCAGCTATAGTTCTTTGGGTATTTTCAACTAGGAAGCTAATTGTAAAAATGGGAATCCTAATTTGCTGCGCCAGCAATATCAAGGCTACAGCCACCCCGGGCGTATAGTCGCCCCAAGCTGCCTGTAAAAATATAAACATATAGACGAATAAGAAAATTATATTAAGAACCAATCGTCGACGCACATCACGGACATGCCAAAACTTGGATTGTGGCTTATTAGTATTGACTACGGTAAGCAGCCTTTTGTTAAAGAACCTCAGCTCGCCTTTTTCCTGCATGAAACTTTTGACCACCTTGATCTGCCCGATAGCTTCGGCGAACCGTCCGCTCGCAATATCGGCATGCAAGTTCTTCTTAGCCTGATACTCTTGCCATTTATTGCTACTTCTAACGGTAAGCCATATGTAGATTGGATACAATGTGAATAAAAGCAGCGCAACTGACCAGCTGTAATAGGCAACTACTACCAATGAGAAAACGGTAGTTAAGATGAATTGCAAAAAGTTATTGCTCATCATCTGCATAAAATTTGCGATTTGGGTAATTGACCTGTTAAGCCGGCTAATAATTTTGCCGGAAAGCTCTGTATCAAAATAGCGCTGTGGCAATGTCAATAGATGTTCATAGTAGCGCAGGCTTAATATCCGCTTCAGCTTTTCGGACATCTGGTCGCCCAAGTACCCCCCGATGTTATTAAGAAACGTACCAACAACATCGAGCAGGAAGATTGCTATAGCTAAAGATGCCAGGTAGCCTAGATTCGCAGCCGTACCCTTACGTATCTCGTCAATCGCCCAACCACTGATAATCGGATGGAGTAAGGCGCTCAGGCTGACTACTATCATTATGATACTTATTGCGAGATAGTAGCGCTTCAGCTCACTTGCTGACTGCAGAATTCTCAGGACGTGTTTCATTTGTATGCCCTTGTCATACTATGTTCACTTTCAACTCTGGCCGCGCCGTAAGCTTGCACCTATAGCTGAGATTACTTCCTTACGGCTATCTCCATTAAAATTGTGGTCGGCACCTGGAATTGTCACCACGGTAATGGCAGAATGTCTTCTCAGTACTTCATACTCTTTGAGCGGCAGTATCTCGTCCCTGCCTGCTATATACAATACGTAAGGCTTCACACCCGCAAAGTTTATAAGAACATCTGCTGCGTTCGTAGACTCAAATTCATCAAATAAGGAACTCGGTACAAGACTGTATGTTCCGTCCTGTCTAGGAATGGTCCAAATTCCATTCTTCTCTGTGGCTCCCGGCTTGGAGGTAAAGTATTCTTTCGTTTTTTTGCCTATACTCGCAGGAGAAGCCAAAAAGGCGACCCGACCATCAATTACCGGCCTTGCCAATGCGGCTACGATACAGCCAATAGAGTGGGCCACTAAGTGCACTTTAACGACCCCCGGCTGTTTCTGAGCCCAATCAATTACTTGCCGTAAACGTTTAGTTTGCTCTGTAAAGTCGGTCAACACTACTGTAGCTAATGCGTCATTATAGTCATAATAATCAAATAGCACGTAGCCTAAGCCCGAAGGCAGGCATTCTGTTATATCAGTAAAAAGCCCCCGGTTGTCGCGCCCCACTCCAAAACCATGACTAAACACTACAACTTCAGTTGCAAGCTTATATTCAAAGCCGAAATTAAAAGGAGTAAGAACACTCATAAATCACTCTTGCTCACATGCTCTAATACAACTTTGGGGTGGATGTTCATAACCTTTCGGCACCAAACGTTTGTTTGGCTGCCCTTGCCACATCATTAAGAAGGGTGTTTACCTCTTGATCGGTAAGCGTTCGTTCATAGGAGGCAATCGTAAGCCGGATAGTTACCTGTTTGCGGTTCTGGTCGTCTTCGCGCTGATATATATCTAGTGCTCGCAAATTAGTGATGGTTTTGTTGGGCTGAAGCTCTTGTATGGCACTCTCGATACAGCTTAATAGTTGACCGTAAGTAACTTCGACAGGAAGCCTCAACGAAATGTCCTGCTCAACTTTCGGGAATCGGGGCAGAGGTACATACGATGTTTGATCACTGGATTGCAGCATTAGTGCCGGGTCAATTTCAAAACCAGCCGTAAACTTGGGCAATTTCAGACTCCGAACAACCGAGTCCCTAAACTCTCCGACCACTCCCCAAATCAACTCCTGGTTATCTCGAAGCACGGCACTGCGCATAGGTTCATACGGAGCGGTCATTTGCTCAAGCCATGGGTTCTGATACAAATCAGCGCCGTCAAGAAGTTCATAGCTAAGCCCGGAGACACCGAACTTTTGTAGCAGATGATCCACGTAAAGCCGTGCTTGATAATACGGAGCGCCCGAAAGTACTGAAGCCGCTTTCTCATCCGCGGCAAAGACAAGGCTAAGCGCGTTGGCTTCTTTAGGCACTTCTGTCTCCTCAGGATCCGGCTCGCCTTTGACGTGTACCTTGCCGATTTCAAAAATAGCAAACTTACCGTGGCCTGCCTTTATGTTGGTATGGACTTTTTCGAGCAGACTCGGAGTTAAGCTTAAACGATAGTACTGGAGCTCCGGACTGAGCGCATTAGCAATCTGAAAGGCCATTTCTTTGTCTTGGCCTACTTTGTCCAACAAATTACCATGTACAAAGCTATATGCCAACAGTTCAGTCGCCCCAGCCGAGCTAAGTACGTTACGAACTTGGTTCTTTAGTTCAAGTACCGTGTTTCTGGGGGCTGGCTTCAGATCGCGCAGTGGCAGCTGAAGGGGTAGGTGATCGTATCCATATAGGCGCCCCACTTCCTCAACAACATCCTCCGGAATCTCGATATCCGTCCTCCAAAAAGGAGGACTAATTACCAAGGCTTGACCATCGGTCTCTACATTGAACTCAACGTTAGTAAGCAGTTGGGCTATTTCCTCACTAGCAAGACTAAGCCCCAAGCGCGCATTTATAAATTCGGCCGAGACCTGCACTGGGGCTTGTGGCTGAATGTTCCCCTTAATGTCAATTAAAGTGTCAGAAGGCATACCCGCGGCATAGCAAATTACATCGCCGACCGATGCGGTCAAAACTTTATCGTTTTGCAGGGGCGACTGACCCTTCGTAAAGCGCGTAACTGCGTCGGTAAAAAGTCCGTGCTCCATTGCTGTCCGCCGTATTGAGTACATGTCGAAGTTGGCACATTCTAAGACTATATTCTTAGTAGTTGCATCTACTTCCGTATCAGCACCACCCATGACGCCTCCGATACCAATAGCTTCCTTATCAGTAGCTATCATGATAGCTTCTGGGCGTGGCTCAATAACTTTACCCCCCAGTATGGTAATTTTTTCGCCTTGATGCGGATGACGGACCACGAGAGTAGGCTTACTATCACTTTTGGCTTTTACTTTGTCGTAGTCGTAAGCGTGCAAGGGTTGGCCCGTAAGTATCATTTGATAGTTGGTTATATCAACGATATTGTTAATTGGGCGAACCCCAAGCCTTGACAGGTACGACTGAACTATCAACGGTGACGGTCTAATCTCAACATCCGTAACTACTTGGGCTAAAAATCTTGGAACAAGCTCAGGTAACTCATTGCGAACCTCCAGCTTCTCGGCATCTTTGCCAGGTACGCCGGTTGTAGGCTCTGCCAAATACCATTTTGGCGAAGTAAACTGCCGCCCTGTAATACCAGCAATTTCACGAGCAACACCTAAGATACCAAAGCAGTCCGGGCGATGTGTGAACATCTTGTTCTCGATATCAATGATGAAATCGTCAAGTTTGTATATCTTAGCGAAGTCATCACCCGGCCTAACCTTAGCAACATACTCCATATTGCTCATTGCCGCTACATGGTCATTGACATCAACTCCGGGGCTCTTTTTTACAATCTCACGCTCGGCATTGAGCTCTAAGATGCCGTTATGGTCATCATTGATAGCCAGTTCTTTGCCGCTAGCTAGCATGCCGTTACTAACAACGCCCCGGATTTCCCTGGGCTCAAGCGTGAGCGGTTCCTTGTCGTACGTGCTGGGCACCGTTGTGCTCGGAGGCAACCATGCAACCAGCATGCCTTCTTTAACATTTGGCGCACCGCAAACAACTTCAATAAATCCCTGGTCATTTCTTTGGACATCAGTCGTAACGCCGCCATCATCAATACTACATACTTTGAGCTTGTCTGCATTCGGATGAGGTACGCATGTTACAACTCTCGCCACGACAATACCTTGATATTTTTTGCCCAAGTCGATGACTTCTTCGACGGCTCCAAGCTGCGCTCCGATTTTCTCTACCAACTCATCAACAGATAAGTCAATCTGCGTATATTCTTTTATCCAGTTAAGGCTAATCTTCATGGGCAGCCTGTCCTTTCTGGCTTTCTATGGAGTACTGAGTGATTTCTAAGTTACAGGCATTGTGTTCTGTGCAGTACTGCCTGCATTCATCGGCCAATCCCTCTGAAGGATAATGGAGCTTGCAAACCGGGCATTGATACAGATTGCTCGTTTTCATTTGAATTGTCCCAAAAAGTCCAGCTTGCCGGAGTTGAAGTGGCGGATATCCTCAATGCCGTACTTGATCATGATGGGACGTTCTACACCAAATCCCCAAGCAAATCCTGTATAAACAGCCGGATCAATCCCCGCCATCCTGAGTACGTTAGGATGGATCATGCCGCAACCGCCAAGCTCAATCCAGCCCGAATAGCTACAAACGTTACAACCCTTCCTGTCGCAGAACACGCAGGTAGAAGCAAACTCAAACGACGGCTCCGTAAAAGGAAAGTAGAATGGCTGGGTTTTTACCTCTAATTCCTTTTGGTAATACTCCTGGAAAAAGGTTTTAAGAGTGGCAATTAGCATGCCGGCGTGTACGTTTTTGTCGACATAAAGTCCTTCATGCTGGTAAAAAGTGTGTTCATGCCGGGCATCCAGATCCTCATTACGAAATACGCGATCAGGAATAAGCACAGCAATGGGGGCACCCTTATCAAGGTTGGGCTTGTATTTCTTAAGCATACGGTTTTGCATAGTACTGGTGTGTGCAGGCGCGATAAAACCTTCTTGCGTCACGAAACTATCATAATCATCGCGTGCCGGGTGACCGGGAGGAAAGTTAAGACTATCAAACATGTGGTACTCATCATCAATCAGCCTGGATGACTCCACCATAAAGCCCATCCGGTAAAAGATATCAGCCACAATCTCTATCTCTTTCATAATCGGGTGCCTGCTGCCTGCATCGCTGGTTAACAATCGAGGCCTTTTGTCTTCCGGTGTATTAATATCGAACGGCGCCGTAACATCTATCGAAGCTAGTTTGACCGTGTCTCCAGAACCTTGGCTTTCGGCAAGCTCCTGAAGTTCCATTTTTAAGGCATTTACCTCTTTGCCAAAGCTTGCCCTTTGTTCGGGTGGCAGCATTTTTATTTCATCGTATAGAGCCTTAAGTTCAGTGGCCTTCAATACATCGGCTTTGTTTTCAAGCTCGTCAATGCGCCTTTTCAGTAGCTCTGCAACTTCGGCAATCTCAGGAATTTGATAGCCCATATCTGAACGTTAAGTATACTTGAACAAAAGAGGTTTTTACACCCCGCTCCCGAACTTTTTAAGGTTTAAAACTCCCGATTCGCGTACTTGCTTTAGGGCTTTTGCGTACTCCAGCAGGACTTTCAGTGAGTAATCAGCACGCTCGCGTACCCCGTTAACCACAATTTCGCCGTCAATCAGCACTTCCTTGACTTTGCTTATGCGCAAGTTCTCCGGCGAAACGACAAAGTGAGTATTTTTCTGACCCATTGCCTTAAGTTGCGCCAGTGGATAGGCGCCGCCAAGTCCATCACTCACGCCGACAAGCATTACCGGTTTATGAGCCAGGAAATGCTTATCGGTGCAGTAATGAAACATGTTATGCAGACCCACACTGAACATGCCATCCCATTCCGGCGTAACAAACACAAACCCATCACTGCTGCTTAATTCACTCTCGATTGGCGTCCACACTTCTTGCCATGGCCCCGTTTCCGTATCGTCATACAAGGGCAATCGCTGAGTGTTTAAGTCGACCAGGGCAGTGGACACGCCTAACCCGTCAAGCTTTTCTTGTAGATAGTGAGCAACACTAAGACTTTGCGAATTGGACCGGGTACTTCCTGACACCACAGTAATCTTCATGAACTGTAGTATACAATAAAGATATGGGTCAATTTTCTTTTGATATAGTAAGTGATTACGACAAGGCCGAGATGAATAACGTATTCGACCAGGTTCAGCGCGAGTTGGATAACCGGTATGATTTCAAAGGTACTCAGGCAGCAGTAGAATGGCTGAACGGAGAAAAAGCAGGCCTTAAAATTACCGGCGACAGCGATTACCAAATCGACGCAGTTTTGGACATTGTCAGGAAGAAATTGGGCGCACGCAACCAGAGCCAGAAAGTTCTCGACGTTTCTAGAGGATCTTCAACTAGCAACCTGAAAACTACTAAAGATGTACCGTTCAAACAGGGCCTTGATCAAGACAAGGCCAAGAAGATTACAACTCTTATTCGGGATAATTACCCAAAAGTTAAGACACAGATACAAGGTGATGAGGTTCGCGTTACGAGCGGAAGCAAGGATGATCTACAAGCAACAATGCAGCTGCTACGTAATCAAGAATTCGATTTCCCTATCAATTTTGTGAATTTCCGCTAAGTAACTGGTTGGCCAGCCGTTCTGCCCGACTAGCCATTTCCGATATAGTGGGTGCTTGATGTATAACCGAGCCTGCAACCGCTTGCCAACCATCCCCTAAATGAAATTGCATTTCTTCAATAGGTTGCCAGCCGTCTTCTATGGAAAGCTGCGCATCCTCGGTGGCGGCTGCTTTACCAAGTTTTGCTACTAGGAAGGAGTAATTTCCTCTGCCCAATTGTCTATCCAAAAGGTTACGGTAGGCCGGCACTCTTTCGGGTTTGCCAGCAGCTCGAACCCAAAAGTCCCGCACACCACCATCTATAGCCGTGGTAACAATACTTTTAAGCAGCCTGTCTGGTGTATATCCTCCTTCGGCGGGCACATGGCGCCAAGACGTCGGTTCAATGCCCATAACTGCCCTTACACCTCTGCGGTGTACGGCGCTTAACCAGTACTTTACCTGCTCCGTACTCCCTTCATGCATCATCGGTGGGTAAACAAGCACGGCTGCTATACCGGCATCACCGACCCATTCGGCAAATTCATCCGCCGTTTCGCGACCTCCGGAGCCTGCTCGTTTGTGGTTATAAAATACGTTCTTGTCGGGTACAACTTCCGCTAATTGACGGTTAGCTTCCTTGAGACTAAGATCTCCCAGTACTTTAGCGCTAAAGACACAAGACGGGACGCCTTCAATGCCGCTGATTGCTTCAGCAAAGTCAGCTAGCCGCTCTCCGGCAATGTCGGCAGCTGCGCAAAGGCCGGTTTCTGGTGGAATGAATGGAGCAACATCTTTACTCATAAGCTTTCCCAGTTACTTTCTTTACATATATTACCATGTATTCCAGATATATTGTCAACCAAGACAGAGAAGGCTATTGCTGTTAAACAAGGAATAAAATTATACAGAAATCGGAGCTGCATATGACCTCAGCATGTAGGCGTAATAAAGCTATAATATTCATATGCAGATAAACGTACCTACAAATGTTGCTGGTATAAGATTTCAAAACCTCATGATGAATGGCGCCTACATACACAGCAAAACCGTCAGTGACGTTAAAAAACTTGCCCAATCATCAAGTGGGGCCGTAGTTGTCGGTTCAATTTCGGCTAAACCCCGCAAAGCTAACCCCAGCCAAGGTTACTGGTCTCATAAGGAACGGTTCTTTTCACTTAACTCCTATGGTTTACCAAATGGCGGGATAGCATACTTCAAAGATGCACTGCCTAAAATGGTTGATCTAACGCACAGGGCTGGTAAACCACTTATAGCAAACGTGGTTGGATTTTCTAACGAAGAGTTTTCGGATCTTATTAAGCTTTCAAGAAAAGCCGGTGTTGATATGGTTGAACTAAATTTTGGCTGCCCGAACGTCTGGGAAAAAGGATCTCAAAAACAAATACTCTCGTATCATCCAGGACAGGTTGAAAGCACTCTTCGGTACATTGCTGCGCAAAGGCCACAAGTTCCATTGTGCATCAAACTCTCGCCTCTGCCCCCCGATCTTTTACGAGAGGTGGCGCAGGTCATTTCTGGTTTTGAAATTGTACGCGCAGTAACTGCAACCAATAGCTATCCAAATTCCTCAATAACAAGCGGCGCTAAAAGTGGGGACGATTCTAGTGATATTCTGGCCGGTTTAGCAGGACGAGCTCTCAAACCGATTAGCGTTGGGGTAGTAAAACAACTCCGACAAGTTTTGCCAAAAGATATAGCTATTTTCGGCTGCGGCGGAATCAGTTCGATACGCGACGTGCAAGACTATATTGAGGCAGGCGTTCAAGCCATCCAAATAGCTACTGCATTATGTGATGAAGGTACGTCAGTTTTTGATAAAATCATCTTTCAGTCATCACACAGTTAAGCGAGTATCATCTTATCTATGATATAATGTTGCAATAATTAATATCTTATTATGTACTCAATGTCTACTCGTTTAAGTTGGCAAAACCCAGAAGTTTTTGATTCTTATAGATCTGGCCGCGATATGACCGGAGGTGTCGTGGCTCATCAAATCGGTCAAGTTGTGCTTACTGAATTGAACCCCGGTATGCGCGTTTTAGAGATGGGCGCCGGTGACGGCTACTTACGAGAATGCGTAAGGAATAATTTACTTGACTCAGTAGTCTGGGTAGAGACTGATCAATCTGAAAGATACTTAGGGCTTTCAGCTTCAAGGAGAGAAACCAGGGTTGTTTCCGAGTTCCCAGTCACTCCATTCGCAGATGAAACGTTTGACGCCGTTATAGCCTTATCTGCATTCGATACATTACCCACCGACAGATTAACGGCCAGCCTGGAAGAGTGCACGCGAATCCTGAAGCTAGGCGGTACAGTACTACATATCCTCGACATGGCGGCCAATACTGACGACATATACAGTGAGGCACGGTCCCAGGGGCTACTGCCATTCCCAGCCATCATGCGCCGTGATGATGGCGAGGAAGTCTCCGGGGTGCACTATGTGCGCAAGATAAGTCTCCCGGAAGCCATCTCTAAAATGGACCAACCTGACAGTATCAAAGCCGTATTAATGCGTTTTGTCAGCAACTTTGAAGCAACCCAAGCATACGTTGGTCTAAACTATCCAGAGATATTTGATTATGTTGCCAGGATACTACTCAGAGAAGGTTTGGTTGAGAAAAGCTCAACCTCTTGGGAAAACTTTACGGATAAATTAGTAGCTTCGGCCTGTAAGGCTGGATTGGCGATGGTTCGCAACGAAGTTATAGAAGCGACAGCAAATGTCAGACGTCGAGATATCCCCAAACAAGTTAGAAATAAGGCGATTAGTGTTAAGCGTCGCTTTGGCGTTAGCAGCATTGACGAAGTAGAACCAAATGACCCGCGCCTAGGACCAAGGCTTAAGGTCAAATCTAATGTTTTAGTGCATACGCTAAGAAAGTCGACGGGTTAGTTAGAGCATCAGCCTTTAGACACAAGCATTATTAAGTGCGATATACTACGTAGTAATATGAGCACTACCTCCGATCTTATAGAAAGTGCCAAAGCTGTTTTAAAGCTGAACGATCAGGGCTCTTACACTGTCCCAGCCGAAGGTTTATATCCCCACCAATGGTTATGGGATAGCTGTTTTATAGCCATCGGCCAAAGACATTACGATATTGACCGTGCACAGACTGAAATACTGCATTTGCTTAGCGGTCAGTGGAGCAATGGTATGGTCCCGAATATTATATTTTCTGCGCATCATTATGCGCGCGATAGTAGAATGTGGCGTAGCTGGCTGAATCCGCATGCACCCGACCAGACGATAACAAGCGGTATTACTCAGCCTCCAATGTTAGCCGAAGCTATTTACCGCATAGGGCAAATGCTATCCTTGCCCGAGAGGCGTAGCTGGTACAAGAAAACCTATCCTGCTCTTCTTGACTACCATAAATGGCTGCACACCGAGCGGGATCCGCATGGTGAGGGACTGGCACTGCAAATTCACCCCTGGGAAACCGGACTTGATAATACCCCGCCTTGGATGCGTGAGCTCAAGGATCATCAAATGCCGCTTTGGATTCGCACGGTCGAAAAACTACACTTTGACAAGATCATCAGCCTCTTCCGACGCGATACGCATCGTATACCGGCGGAGCAGCGACTGTCTACGGTTGAAGCGCTGGTTTTTTACAGTACCTTGAGACGACTGAGACGCAAATCATACGATCTTAGCCGGATTCTTACGCACTCCTTGTTCGCGATTGAAGACCTAAGTTTTAATTGCATACTTATACGCGGCGATCAAATACTTTGCGACATAGCCAAAACCATACGCCACGAAATCCCCAATGACTTGAAGGCATTAATGCAGAAGACCGAATCCGCACTTGATCAGCTGTGGGATCCGTACAGTAACCAGTATTATTCACGCAATTTCGTCACACACAAGCTATTAAAAGAGTCGAGTATCGCCACCTTGATGCCGCTCTACGCAGGATGCATCACTAAGGAAAGAGCAGCCGTACTGGTCAAGCAGCTTGAGAATAAGCATTTGTTCGGTCCGGCATATCCCGTTCCTAGCGTGCCCGTTAATTCAAGCTGGTTCAGTGAGGTAGGTTATTGGCAGGGTCCTTCTTGGGTTAATACCAATTGGCTTATTATCGAGGGTTTGCTGCGATACGGATTCAAAGATCATGCAGAAGCCTTAATTGAGTCCACCATTGAGATGGTAGAAAAGGGTGGCTTCTATGAGTATTTCAGTCCGCTCACCGGTCAGCCGGAAGGAGCAAAGAATTTTTCATGGACTGCGGCCCTCGCAATCGATTTGTGCAATAAGAAAAGGCTCTGAACTGGGCCTCTGTTTTTCAAAACCGAGCTAATTTATTACCTTTGCGCCAGGTTTTTACCGCCTCTTTGTATGGTTTGAAGTTCCGATAAATAGCAAGGTCGGCACGCCGTCGTACCAGCCAAGCACGGCGACCGCTCATCACACGTCTTGACGTTTGAAGAATTGCCCAGTTAGGGCCAATGGGCACAGCATAAACTGGTATCTGCGCACGGTACCAAAATAGCGTTTTACCGCCTAGCTCTCGTATGAGGTTTCGAGCTACGAATTTGGCATCATGCAGCGCCGTTTGAGCCATCCCCGCATAAGGCGTTGCCGCATTGTCCCCTATTACATATATACTTTCCTGCCCTGCGGCTTTTAGGTATTGGTCAACTTTTACTCGCCCTCGCTCCAGCTTAAAAACATTCGGATGGTCCGCGTAGAACCCTGGCGCTCGGCTGCCAGCTGTCCAAATAATCAAATCCGCAGACAAGTCGCCGCCGTCTAGACACACCTTGCCCGGTTCGCATGAGTTTAGCTGCGTATTCAGCATAACTTTAACGCCCAGCCGCTCCAGACGTCTTAGAGCCTTATACGAAGCAGCCGGTTTCAAACCAGGGAGAACCCTATTCGCACCTTCTATTATCACCACTTTCAGCCGTTTGGGTTGCAGTTTGTACTTTTCAGCCACAATTTGTGCAAAGTGCTGCAGCTCACCAGCCAATTCGACACCCGCCGGCCCTGCACCCGCCACAACTATATGAAGAACCGGCTTGCTTGATTTAAAAAGCTCAACCAACTGATGGCGCAGAGCGATCGTGCTAGATATCGTATCCAGACTCATGGTGGTCTCGTCCATGCCGGCGATACCGAAGTAGTTAACCACGTTACCAAGAGCCAGAATGAGCTTGTCATATGAATATACATTACCCGTCTCGCTAACTACGCGTTGCTTGCCGGCATCAATACCGACAATTCTGTCTTGTGCGAACGTGATATTACGTACACCTTTCAGAATATCTCTTAACGGCATAACTACTTCTAGCGGTGAGCGTCCAGTGCCAGAGCGATAGAGCGCTCCATGATATTCGAAGTTCGGTCTCTCGGATATCAGCGTAATCTCAAACCCGGGATTATTGGCCAGCTCAAGAGCAGTCTTAAGGCCTCCGAAGCCCCCACCGACAATAACGACTTTCACACCTAATCATCTCCATTTGTCGGACGATCTAGTAGTAGCGCTTCTACTTCGGGGCTCTCACCGGCAATCTTATAAATGTCTGTGTCAACTTTTTTAAACTCTTTGCTGGCGCTATTGTAATGGTTGATTGTCGTACCCAGTGAGTTGCCCAGCTTTTCCATATAGATCTTATAGCTGCCGAGGTGCCGGCCTAACTTGCCGACATTGGTCTGGATATCCTTAGCCGTCTCCTCTATCTGAAGAGCGCGCAGGCCTTGGAGGACAGTTTGTAGATATGCCATAAAGGTAGTTGGGCTAACGATAATTACGCATTTCTCGCGGAACGCATACTCAAGCAGATCGCGCGCACTGGTACCGCTTGCGCCTACCTTATTAATAAGCAAGTCATAATATATCGCTTCTGAAGGAATGAACATAAACGCATAATCCATAGTCCCTTCATTCGGCCTTATATACTTAGCCGTTTCATCGATTCTGTTTTTCAGGTCAGCCTTGAAGGCCCTTATATGCGCATCCTTGCGTTCTTTATTTCCTTCTGCTATCACGCGGTTGTAGTTTTCCAGACTAAACTTGCTGTCTACCGGCAAGACTTTGCCGTCCAGCTTGATTACCGCGTCCACAATCTCACCGTCCTTAAAGCGATACTGCATCTGGTAACGATCAGGCGGTAAGACATTCTTGAGCACCTGGTCCAGATAATACTCGCCTAGTACCCCGCGCTGCTTGGGGTTTGACAGGACGGTTTGCAGCACTTTTAACTCACCTGCAATATCACCAACCTGCTGATTAGTCTTTTCAAGAGTAGTCAGTTTCTCGGTGACATCTTTAATAATCCCCGCGCTCTGCGCAAACTGTTTTAGCATCTGCGCATTGTTTTTATCCAGCCGCTCATTTAACTGTTGCTGCAGCCCGTCCTTAAGTTTAGTGACACTTTCGGTCAGATTAGTCAGGTCTTGCTTGATAAGAAGCGCCGAGCTGCTGTCCTGTGGTTGATTTTGTTTTCTCAGAAATAAATACAGCAAAACAGCATTAAGTAACCCGAGAATAATTACCGCCACAATCATAGCTTGATTGTACTGTAAACCAGAGGTAAATGCTAATGCTCGTCTGATTCGGAGTTGTCATGCTTCAAGCTGTCGTTCGTCCCTGGAGAATGTTCCGTATCAATGTATTCGTGCGCGATTTCAGTAACACCGCCGACAACCAATATACCAAGTATAAGTAACACTGCCGCCAAGGTTGCGAAACGCTCTTTAGCCCGCTCATGTATGGCTGGGATCAGATCACTAGCCGCAATGTAAATAAACAAACCGGCCGTGAGAGCTAGAAGCTCGCCCAGAGGCAAGCCCGCCTTAGTTCCGAGCCAGAATGTAAGCAGGCCTCCTACAAGCGTCGCTATCGCACTCAGGAAGTTGGCCAGCAGAACGTGCCTGCGCCGAAAGCCGGCCTTTAGAAGTAGACCAAAGTCGCCAATCTCTTGGGGAATCTCATGAGCTGCCACAGCCAGCGCCGTGACAATACCAGTAGGAACACTAATAAGAAGCGCCGCACCTATAGCAACGCCGTCAATAAAGTTATGAATGGTATCGCTGATTATAATAAGCGGCGCCGCAGATTTAGCGTGCTCATGTTCTTTTAGATCATGATGATGGAACCAGTGCAGAAAATGCTCCAACAAGAAAAAAAGCACGATACCGGCTAGCACCCAGCGCGAAGCGGCACCCTGAGCGGTTAATTCGAACGAAGCAGGCATGAGATCGAAAAAGGCTGCAGCCAACAGAGCACCGGCGGCAAATGGTGTTGCGTAAGTGGCGAGCATCAAGCTAGCGTGCTTGCCGCTGAGTAAAATAATCCCCCCAGCGAGTGAAAATACTCCGCCGAGCAACGAAAAAAGTATAACGTGTCCGTAATTTGCCATATGGTTACTTGTTGCTGCTTTTAGATTAATTATCTGCCCTACCAGTGTATGCGTCTTTCATAGTAAATTGCAAAATTTTCGCAATTTGGAGTAAGATTGCAGTATGTCTGTTGAGGTTAAGCGGTTCAGAGAATTACTTACGGCAAATGGTTATTTTGTAACCCTGCCGCGAGTACGTTTATTCAAAATACTTCAAGCTCACAATGAGTTGACAATACCGCAGCTGATTACCCTGCTAGACCTGCACGATCAAGCTACCGTTTATAGGAACATCAAGCTATTTGAGAATTTGGGAATAGTCAGCCGCCTGAGACTTGGCTGGCATTCTAAATTGGAGCTAAGCGACATCTTCCGGCATCATCACCATCACATGACTTGTCTTACGTGCGGCAAGGTCGTCATCCTCAAAGACAACAGAGCCATTGAGCAGCAGATTGAACGCGTCAGCCATGCACTGAAGTTCAAATCAGTTGACCATCAATTGGAAATTCGTGGCTACTGCCACAAGTGTCAAAAATAGACCCTAGGCTACTAGCCCAGGGTCGTTGGAAGCCTCACACTTCCACCATAAGCATAATACCGGCAGACACGAGATTCAAGCCCTTTCTTTTCTCCTGATGTCGCTTAAGCGAACGAAGCGAAATACCGCTACCGAAGCCCATCCCAATGCAAAACCGCCCAGTATGTCAATCGGTGCATGTACGCCTAGAAATACCCTTGATACGCCTACGCCAACGATGACTGCCGGGCCAATCCATTTATGTTTTTTAGGCAGAACATGCCAAAAAACCAATCCGATCGCCGTAGCCATGGCCATATGTCCTGACGGAAAACCGGGTCCGCGAATTAGCTGGTCTCGGTAAACAAGATCAGTAAAAAATTCATGCGGCCGCCCCCTGCCGTACAGGTCCTTCGCCACACCAGCTGCCAGATATGCCAAAAGCCCACTCATAAGCAGGCGAATCACTACGGAATAATGTTTGATTACTAAACAAAGGAGCGAAAGTGCGAAGAGCATCATAATGCCGCCGAGCTGTGTTATTGCCAAGAAAAAGGGTGTAAAGAACTCCGGTAAATCATAGATGGCTTTAAACAACCACTTCTCCCATCCCGCCATGGTTCCGTCACGAACCATGATAACCGAAGCCCAAAATAACGCCACCGCTAATACCAGCTGCACTTCAGGGCGCCTTAATTTTTTTGTAAGCTTTGGTTTTTCTACTTGTTTCTTAGCCATGAGCGTCTTTACGACTAGTTTATATCGAAGCCTTCCTGGATACAAATCTGTTCCCGTCAACATAAAAGCGCCAAGGCTGATCTGCCGCCTTAGTGATACCTATGCGCGTAGCCTGGGTAATATGCCCAGGCTTAAAGCCTGGTTCGAGTCTTAGCGTGCTTTTATTAATTGTCGCGCCACTGAGAGACCTAGTGATTCCCATGGCCTGTACAAGCTTGGCTGGACCATTTGTCAGTTGCTCTATGTTGCTTATTCCGCGCCTTTCAATCATTAGGCTGACGCCTTCAACCGGCTCAAGCGCCCTTATAAGCACCCCTTCACCTCTTCCGGCTCCCCCGGCAACCAAATTAACGCAGTAATGCATACCGTAAGTAAAGTACACGTAAATAGTGCCGGCTTCTCGGAACATCGGCAGATTACGGACTCGGGGGCCGCCATAAGCATGGCTGGCCGGGTCGTCCTCGTTATAGGCTTCCGCTTCTACTATGTAGCCTGAAGTCCTGCCCTCTGGCGTTTCATGCACAAGCTTCCAGCCCAGTACATTCCGGGCGCCGTTTAAAGCATCCGGCAGCAAAGCAGCAATTGTCATAAATCCCCCACTTTTGCAACTAGGTACTCTGTTAGGCGTGCGTGAAGCTCACAGCCTTGCTGTAAATCACGGACATATGGCGGTACGAGCGCGGAGGTCACCAACCGCCGCCTCCGCCGCCTCCGCCGCCGCCACCCGATGAGCCACCGCTAAATCCGCTTGATCCCGAGCTACTCGGAGCAGTGAACGAGCTTGTACTTGCATTAGTAAATCCACCTAGTGATGAGGCAAGATGCACCGAATTAAAGGCCCGCCAATTGCCACTGTACCAGTCTGGTGGTGCTGTATAGAGATGCTCGAATTGCTTAGCCCAATCCTTCTCAATTCCGAACAGCATTGCATAAGGAAGCAGTTTCTCGAACAACTTTACTTGGCTTTTCGGGTTATTAGGATCAATATCTTTTGGCAGTTTTTCTGCACCTTCGGGGCTTTGAAGTATCTTGAGGCGTTCGGTTTCCGCTAATTTCATATAATCTTTGAGCCCCAATAGATATTCTTTAGTAGCAACACCTAGTTGACTGCGTGCCGGCATCTTACCGGACACCAGTATAGTGAGAAAGCCACTTAGTCCTAGACCAAACGCAAACGGTATCGTTACTACAGCAAAACCAATAACGAACGCGATAACTAACATTACAATGCCCGCCACGATGTATCTTTGGCGTGTTTTATGGGGATCATTCTTAAAATAACCCTGTTCATAAAGTTTTCTTGTCACAGACTCGTCAAGACTTTGAATATTAGTATGTAGTTTATTCTTGAGCGAAGAAAGTTTTACCTTACCGCCAACAACTACTCCGTCGGAAAAGAACATTCTTAGAGCCGCCATTTCATCGTTCCCTAATTCGCTGGGGTCTTTGACAATCTCAAGCTCATAATCCGTCTTACCGAGAAGTCCTTCCTTTGGTACTTCATATATGTGCAGGTATTTCTTCACCGCCAGCTCAACGATCAGCGCCGACACGGACTTACTCTCCAGGCGTTCGTTCAAAACGATACTGCTGCTTAGCGCATTCAATTCTTTTGGCGGCAGATACTCCGGCACAATGACGCCACGGCCCGATGGATCCTTGCCGTCACGATACCAGCGCCTATATAGAGTTGTGGCGGTTATCGCTACAGGAAGTATTAAGCTGGCTGCGGCGGCAATCATCAGCAGTTTTTGTCGTCGCTCCTCAGCTTCTATTTCCGGACCTAGAACAAATGTACCCTTGTCGAATCCAAGCACAACGGTTAGCGTTTGGCTCGGACCCAGGTTAGTAACCGAAGATGTCAGCACTGTCACGTCGTCAGTCTCTAGACGGTTTATTGTACAGCCGCCCTGTTCATTGAATCCATAAGAACCGGCAAAACACAGATAGTTGTCCTGTAAATGGTCTCTGATGTTCTTAGATACATGTATACGTGCCGTGACCAGACCGAAGTTCTGAGACCACTGGTCGCCATTGATATCCCAGTAGAATTCGTCATGGGAGTCCTCAAAACTCACCACGTTCTTCATGCGGTAATTAATATGGTACGTTTGCAGATTATGTACGTACTTGTCTGCATCGCCGATCTTAACTACAAGATTATCATTCTCTGTATAGGTGGTGTACGGCCATGGTTTAGCGTTATGATCGGTCACGCTTTCTACCTCAAGGCTTAACGTGCGGCCTTTATATGTCTTTGGGATCGCGCGCAGGATACCGTGATTTTGATCAAAATCCGGAAATATAACTTGTATATTCTCGCGCACGGTAAGCGTGGCCGTGTTGAGCTCGTTGCGATCCAAATAATAGTCGGCCTCAAATGACTCTATCGTAAAATCGTTCACATCTGCTTTGACAACAGTAGAAGAATAAAGGCTAAATAAAAACCCGAATACAATAACAAACAAGAAACGTAACCAGATACGAATATTTGTTGGCATCGTGCTAGCCGCCGTTATTTTCCAGTTCATAGATGCGACCATGATCGAGCCCAAAGTAATGCGCCACTTCATGCCATACGGTATGCCGTATGTTCATTTCAAGCTCTTCAAGGTCATGAGCCTGACTTAGTGCCGGGTTCTTAAATATAGTGATTTTGTCAGGCAACACCCCGCTATAGCTGGTCCCTCTCTTAGTAAGCGGCAACCCCTCGTAAAGGCCGAATAAGGTTTGTCCATGATGGAGTTTGAGCCGGCGTCTTTGCTCTTCGGTAGGATCGTTTTCAATTACAAATGCCAGATTTTCTATGCGCGTAGCGTACTGGTCAGGAATCGCGTCAAGCGCAGTCTTAACTATCGTTTCAAATTCGTGGTCAGATATATCAACAGCCATGGTTTGTTATTTCCCTAAATCTAATTATACTCAAGCTTGTCCGCTATGAGTAAAAAACTGCTTATCATTTTGATTATCCTAAGCCTTATCCTTGCTGGGCTCGGGTATATACTACTGCGGCCAGAAACTGACTCGTCCCCTTCCGTAGCCGCTCCCATCAATGAATCGGTTGGAGTATTGAGTTCTGGCAATAAGGGTTCCTACGTTGAATATTCGAGTGACATCATAGAAAAGACTTCAGGTCAGAAAGTTCTGTTCTTCCATGCCCCGTGGTGCCCGCAGTGCCGCTCCATCGAGCAGGGTATTGAAGATCAAGGCGTGCCGGATGGTGTGACCGTAATCAAGGTCGACTACGACAGCAACCAGGCGCTTCGCAAGAAGTATGGCGTTACATTGCAAACAACTTTTGTAAAAGTTGATGACCGCGCTAACTTGGTAGATAAGTATGTAGCCTACAATGAACCGACTTTCGACGCGGTCAAACGTAACTTTTTAAAGTGATGGAACTATTCGTTATATCCTTTCTCGCCGGCGTCCTCACCGTAGCAGCACCTTGCATACTGCCACTTCTACCTGTTATTGTCGGCGGCTCAATTGCCAGAACCGGTGATACCAAGGATCAACAGAAAAATTGGTATAGACCTCTTATAGTTGCCCTCAGCTTAGCCGTTTCCGTCATTATATTCACGCTGCTCCTAAAGGCCACCACGACGTTCCTCGGCGTTCCACAAACGGTTTGGCAAGTTATTGCCGGAATAATCGTAGCCGGGCTAGGGATTAATTTTGTATGGCCGGAGCTCTGGGAAAAAATTGCTCTTAAGACGGGGCTTCATATGGGGGCTAACAAATTCTTAGGCAAAAACGTCACAAAGAGAGGTCTAGGCGGCGATGTAATTACCGGCTTTGCTCTTGGTCCAGTCTTTAATAGCTGTAGCCCGACCTATGCATTGATAGTCGTTACTGTACTGCCCGCTTCGTTTATTACAGGCCTTTCGTACTTAGTCGCATATGCGGCTGGTCTTGCTGGCATGCTTTTGCTGGTGACGTATCTCGGGCAATCTGTCGCAGCCAAGCTTGGCTGGCTTGCAAACCCTACTGGCTGGTTTCGCCGCACAGCCGGACTACTTTTTATTATTGTCGGAATATCTGTAGTAGCAGGACTGGATAAAAAAGTTCAGACGTATGTGCTTGAGCGCGGCTGGTATGATCCGGTTTCGCGTCTCGAGCAATCTTTAGATTAGCGATCAATATTGAGATAAAATACAGCATCATTACACCCCCGGTGTTCACTACGGCGTATGGTTGTGTTTAAATGAGGATTAATGAGACGTCCGATTGCTATGATTGCGGCAGCTGGGATTTCTCTTGGAGCAGCAACGCCACTTGCTGACGGAGAAAGAGTGCTGGGTGGCCCTGCAGAAGCCGAGCCAACGGTTGAGCTGCTTTACAGAGAGGTTCAGCAAGACATCTTGCCGCGCCTTGGGACCGCAGGCCTAAAATTAGTAGAGCTGGTGCGCGATGATACTATTGGCCATGTAGCGCTCTTGCTAACATTTGATTCTTATTGCGGTACGCAATTTTCATTCGAGACGGACGACTATACTCCCGAGCGTGATGCATCTGTAGGCTTTACGCTATACGGTCGATTAGCAGATCTACAGGACAGGTCCAAGATAAACGGCCATGCTATGTGGGACGGAACCATCGGACACGGCGATAATGTGGCGCATACTCCTTTTATATACCAGCCAGGCAACAATGAAAATGCAGATCAGGTGGTAGAGCACATGAGGCATAACTCAGCCTTAGCCTGCGCTCAATTTCCGGACACCCCCAACCTTTAATCCTTACTAGTATTATGTACGTTTTTATGTTATAATAGCGCTCCTATGGATTTTGGAGCTTTTGAGCGCAATGTGTATGAACTGGCTGCCAATCTACGGGCAACACCAGTCGGCGAGAGCATTGATGATTATCAAAAGTACCTGGGTCATCAGATAGCCCAGGCTATCAACACGAACCGCGATGAGCTTAGGGCCGAGTATCGGCTTGAGCCCAGCACAGATCTTGTCGACCGCCTGCAGCAACGGCTTGGAACCATTGCCGTACAATCCGATGAGGACACACGCGAGGGTTTGAGCGCTCTGGAGTGGGCACTAAGAGAAGATATCGAACATCGTCGTAAAATTGCCGAGTGGCTTGTGTCGGTCATCCCGAAAATGGAAAAGACGCAGACAAATTACCGGCGCGTAATTAAGTCTCTTCTTAATAAGCACGATCTTGTATATACAGAAGATGACATGCAGACAGCTGAAGAGGTTATGAACCCGCCCCGCCACGCTCACCTTGAGAGGGAAATAAAGAAAACGAGCGTTGACGAACTCGAAGACTATGAGTTAACCATAGTAGCTGAGGGGTTACTTAAAATCCTGGCCAAATTTGCACGACAAGGGCAACGGGTAAGGCAAGTTGACATGTATTCTCAACCAGACTTTATAAAGGTCGTGAGGTTAGTGAGCCCGGATGTGCCCGTTCGTCAAGCGCTTCACACAGCTTGGGGCATACTTACGGCATTCTTTGAGGACGAAGACCCTGACTACCAGCTATTCTCTGTAGAGGGCAAAGGTTTCAGCGGCAACTATATACTCAACGATCCGGATCTTGTCGAGGGAATCTGGGGCACAGAAGACGACACCGCCGAACAGCAGCCTGCAGATGCCGAGGAAGAGACCGAACGCGTCCGTCCATACCAAGGCCGCATAGTACGCATCACCCGCAATAAATTGATACTGGATTCCGGTGATTACATACCACTCGAAGACGATGTACAGAGAGCAGCCGCACAACGGCTTTTAGACCGTGGGGCAGACTTTATCAGCACTGGCAGGCTCAGCCAGGAGATTTCAGAAGAGCTTCGTCAACCGCGCAGCGCCGTTGAGGAAAAGGCCCGCGAACTATTAAAATCGCTTGGGCCTAATTATCTCGAACGTCGCCTGAACCGCAAGAAAAACAAGGCTCTAGTTCGAATTCGTCCTAATGCCCGCGGTGTCATCCAGCCGAGATAGATTAGTCAGACAACTCGTACACGTCGGTGCCGAGAAAGAGATCTTCTCTTTCAGCTATATCAATGGCCCAGTTCCACAGCCTATTAATGGCCGATGTCCCGTTAAGCTTTGCCATGGCCGGGCAGCCCTGAGTTTCGAATGTTACGGCCGCTGACCCTACTGTCCTTGCTGAAGACGTGGATGGTGATTGTATTTGTACGATGGGCTGTTTGAAATCAACATACTCAGTACCGTCGCCTCTGGTTCTTAATTGAAGTGCTTGGACGTCTATAACAAACTGGGGGTCCAATGTCTCGCCGGCTAACTGCATCAATAATCCCGCAGCAGGCAGATGCTGGACATTTACAGCAGCCGCACGATTGATAAGAATGCTGCTTTGCCTGGCTATCTTAGCTATATCTTGCGATTCAGCAGCCGGCAATTCGTTATTTGTGCGGTGGTTTCTTACAATACGGCTTACAGCCCGCAGAGCAGTTGTGGTTTCCTTTGCTGCAGTGCCTATACCTGATCGGATTAATTTTTCGGGTGACTCGTACCTGGCTCCTTCATAAGTTGAATTAAACACACTACAGACGTAACCCAGCCTTTGGTGTAGCGGAGTGGCTTCTTCTTCGTGCTTAGTAAGTACTTTTGCTGTCGCTGCACCTAGGGTAGGTCTGAGGAATTCATCCAATTCATAAAAGTCCCGCAGAGATGCCACGCGCTCCTCGCCCCAGTCAATGAGCCCGTAAGGCGGGAACTCCTGCTTGCCTTCAAGAGCCACGTCTAAAACCTCGTCTATAACGACTGCCAGTAAAGCGTATAATTCAGGCCGCATTTCTTTGGCTCTGGCTACATTTTCCTGAAGATTCACTTCTTCGGGCATTAGGCCAATGTCGGGGACAGGCTCTATCAATGCTGGATCGGCTTTGTAGTCTTTAGCCATACTGACATAGGACGCACTCATAATTCAATATTCTACCACTTTTATATACTTTTAGCAAGTTTGTCGTCAAAGAGGATGAAGATGATGTGCCGGAAATTTGCCTCACGGTATCACACCCTGCAGTCGAAAGAGAGCACCGGATATATGATGACCGCGGCAAGGTTGTTAGCCGCCTAGTTCTTCAGGAACTATACGAGGCTCTCACCATAATTGTGACGTATGCGAACTCAGAGAGTGCCGGCAACATTCCACCCATAGATAGCAGCGACTTCCCCATTCCTGTTATTGACGCAGAGTTTCAAGCGTTGGCTTTGCGGCTCCAAAGTTAAACGATTAGTTTGATATCACGAAGTTTCCACAGCTACAGTTGGGTCTTTATCTAAGCTCACATAGTAAGCCGCGTCGCCATAAACTTCATACTCCAACCTAAGATATTCCTTATCCTCCGTTACGTCGGTACTGAACACTATGGGAGCACGGTCATCATTGGGTGGTACGATAACCGCCAGCTCATCGAACACGAGCTGATGTAACGGCGGCAATGAGAGCTCGGTTGCTTCATCATCGACCGCACTAGCTCTTATTCGCGTGTATGGTAATGGTTGAGCATTTGTAAAAGGATTTCTATAAACAAATACTATACCTCTTGTTGGTCGGAAAACTCCATCGTATCTAACCCTCCCGCCACTACGTCTAAGGTCAGGATTAGCCGCGACCTGATCAATGACATGTTGGGATAAGGTCACAAACGCACCAAGGGCTCTTGCTGTTTCTCTGTAATGAGCGTAAATACCCGGGTCGGTATCAGGAGTTAGCAAGCGCCCCGGTGAGTAAGGTATAGGCTCTAGAGATCTCATTCGTAATTACTCCGCTTGGATTATTTGCACTTACTGATTAGGATGATGGGCCCAATATTTCAAGGCGCACGGTCCATTGATCACGGCCCCATTGGTTGTTTTGGTCTTGTGTAGTTTCGATGGCAGTATCATATCTGTCCCTGCCAGCAGCTTCGGCTACGACTTGCATAGCTGCTAGTGAACCTACTGCCCATGACTCATTCATAACTGTCCATGTGACGCTAGGTACCGTTGCTTCACGGTGACATCCAAGCAACACGCCGCCTATTTTCCGACCTTTAGCTTGCATGAATTCAGGTACAACAGCCCTGGCATAATCCAGTGCCGCCTCCGGATCAATGACGCCAACAGTTCCGCGTAACTGCGCAGCGGCCTCGGTTACTCTTTCGGCGTCCAAGGTTGCTGCTGCTTCGGGATAATCTTCAGAAGTAGGCCTCACCGGAAGCTTGGACCTAACTATAGGATCATTCATCAGACTCATAGTATCCCCTGTTTCTCCATACAGGTATACGCTTTAATCCTTAGTCAAGCAAGCATAAGTAGCTTCGGTTTTTTAGCCACTGTCGAGTAGGGTCGATTAAAATGTGCACATTACCGAGTTATGATAAGAAACTGTGATTAACTGTGCAACGCAGAAGCTGCGCGGTCGTACAGTGGCTGCGATAAGACCGGATAAGGAATTGTAGCTCCGTGCGCAGCCGGTTCGCGCAAACTTCGACCCTCTACGCGGGGAGTATAAGCCCCATAACCTGCACCAATAAAAGCAATGTCGCCTAGGATGCCCGCGGAATTACAGGCAGCTTCTTTACGCCTGTTATAGTCAAGAGGCGGATCGCTAGGATCAAATTCACTATCTACGACAGACATGTCCATCGCCTGGCAATATTCAACGCCAGCATCTCGTATCATGGTCTCTGGTTCTTGCGAAATTGCTCCGATTGCAGCAGTAATCCTTAAATCTTGTGTAAGGAACATTCTGGTGACAGAACCGGATGAATTGCCCACTACCGGCGCAGAACGGACATCCGAGTCCTTCGCTACATATGTCATAGCAATGACGGCATCCGGACTAGGCATTGATAACCTGATCTGCTTGGTTACTCCATTGACTGTAGTAGTTATTGGTTCACTCTCTGCGAGTAATGTCATCAGTTTAAAGCCTATGTTGTGTTGCAGAGCCGCAACTCTAGAATCAGCGCCTCCCAGAATACCTATCCAAGTACCTTCAGTTGTTTGTCTGTAGCCTGATTCCCTCAGTGATTGTCTTAACTGTTCATTCGCTTCGGCATCATTAGTGGGAGCAGAAGCATTAGGTGCTTGCCAGGTAGTGGTAGGTCTTGATTCTACTTCAGGGGTTTCGCCCCCGCCACAGCCAGCAAGGACTCCTGTCATCAAAGTCGCCGCGACAAATTTTCTTCCTCTCATATACGCTCTTTTTACCCTTATCGACTTGGACATTATGCGCCGTGTATGTTTATTTGTCCAAAAAGTTCAGGCTATGTAGCATTTATGTTTAAGCTCGCTTGATGAGTACCTTGAGCTTCGATTTCCTTGGTGTACTGTGCGATACGTGCACCTATTTCCCTGTCAAAATATTCAAAACCTGGCTGCAGGGCAGCTGCGTATGCCAGCTTGTCGACTTTAGATACAGGACCAGACTTTCCCTTACCGAAGGGATGAACGATGAAGTAACGCTCCATTATGTTGCCGTAGGTCGTGATAAGGCGTGTGCCTAGACGCTGGCGCGAACCGACAGTTATTACACACTTTTCCGCTCGCTCCATCCCCAAGTGTCGTGGGGAAACCAAAACCACATGCGGACTGTACTGAGCATACATGCCTTGGTCCACGTAGTTTTTAACCTGAACTGGAATAATTTCATTTCTGCCAGGGATCATAGAACATAGCAGAATATCCGCACGAAAGCTTGGTTCTGAAGGATCGCGTAATCGGCCCCGCTCGAAGTCATCTGGAGCGGCAATAGGAAGATACGGCAGGTTCCGGGCCATCACCCATTCCTGTAAGACCAAGAGTGCCTCTGCTTCGGTTATTGCTGAGCACAAAAGGCCTAAGTGATCGCCCCATTCGTCGGCATGGTGCATCCAATTTGGCGTGTGCCTATCATGAGGACGAGTTACCTTTACGCGCATATCTACTACATCCTCCAACTGCAGCTTCCCGGTCGAGTCATAATCGTTTTCAATGGCAATTACGCCGCGGTAACCATTTAGCGCGTTGCCCAATATGCGTCGCTCATTCGTTGTGACGTCTTTTATTTCTCTTGCGACTTTCTCATCAGTAAGCGGCCCCTTTGCCGCTCGTCGATTAATTTTGCTAATGGCTGAATTGACGAGTTTCCATGAATAGCCGACAAGATTAAAGTGAATAGTGTTTTTATCAATTTCTGAAATGTCGGACAGGGCTTTTTCCGGCAGTGTATGCGTCTCATCAACAGGACGCCTTGGTAGAGACCTAGCGCCGGGCGGCGGCATCGAGCTTCGTAGGTTAGCAGTCTCTTGCCTATGGTTATGTCGGAACCGCCTCACCGATTCCGCCATATCAAGCAGCGCTCCATCTGCCGTAACAACGACTGGAGAAGGCGGACGGTCTGCCAAACTGTCGATGTGGCCGTCAAGATATAGGGCCACAACCATATCTGCCAGACCGTTATTTATAACTTCATTAACCTTTTGCTGCGCAATCATTTCTTCGACTGTGTAGTCTGGGTGCTCAGGCAGTCTAAAGGCTGATACGTACTCATGTCCGTCCATTAGATACTTATTCTATAATATTTCCTTGCATTTGCAACCATAAGGTGCTGCTATTCTAGCTGCCGCCCAGCGGGTTGGGTGGAGCCCCTTAGCGTTAGTGTGTATTTCTGCCCCTGAAAACCTAAATTTTGAAGAGGCCCTTGATGGCACGTTTGCGTGCAGTTGTTAGTTTTCGCTTGCCTTTTGTAACCGGAGAATACTTTTGCTTAATGGCCCTCTTTACAGCGCCTTTCTTAGAATACTTGAATAGTCCCATATCCCCTCCTCATTATTTAGCTTAAGCATATCATCTCTGCTCTGTTTTTGAATGGCTGGTTAGGTTAGCCATTTGTGACAATAGGGGCAAGGAGCAGTGTCTTTTTTGCTACTCCTAAGCGAGTTTAGGTCAGCCCTGTAAACCAGATGTTTGGCTGGAGCCGCCAAGCCGGTTATGAGTTTCACGGCTTCAGTAATGGCCAAGGAGGCAACTGCACCGTTTAGACTAACTACCGAAGGACCACTCTTTTTTAAATCCTTAGCATCAACTCCGTAGATTTTGGCCTGTGTTTCTAGCTCAGCATTATTCATCCGATGAACCCTTATGTCCTGTTGGCTTAGCTCATCAAGGCAATACAAACAGCCAAGGCTGGTACCGGCAATTACTACACGACCACCGTACGCAGCAGGTAAGTTTTCATCAGTTTGTACATCAGTTGCTACATCTATATACACTTTCCTTAACTCAGCAGCAGTTTGAGTTGCAAGTAACCGGGCATAATCATTGTCTAATCCGCCCATGATTACATCCACGTCTGCTAATGTGGCTCGTAAATCGATGTCTTGTAAATAGTTATCAACTGTGGCAACGTCAGCTTTTGGTTGGATATTATGAATCAGACGTGCCGCAACTTCTACCTTCAGCCGCCCGATGTCTTCGGCTGTTGCACCGACCAAGCGGTTGAGATTTTTATTCTCTACTTTATCTCCATCGACCAATATAAATGTGCGAGCACCGAGATAGGCGAATTGCTGCGCAAAATGAGATCCAAGCCCGCCTAGGCCAAGTAGCGCAAACTTTGTGCGTTCGATTTTCTTTTGGCCTTTTTTGCCGAAGAGTTCAGTTTGTCGAATATAACGGTCACTCATATGCACCTTTTTGGATAGCGGACAGGCTGAGACCTGTTGGCCGAGTCGAATTGTCTTCAACGCGCAAACCAGAAAGCGTCTCCGGCTTATCCACTATGTGCCAGACGAGTGCGTCAAAGTCGTTTTCAGTAAAAACTAGCGCAACATATGGCCGACCTTTAAGCCGCCAGAGCATATGAGGAACCAACTCGGCTAGCCCGTCCATATCTGTCAGACTAAACTGAGCAGACCATCCAAATCCATTATGAGCGTGCGCTTCGATCACCACGTAATTATTGGCATGCGCGTGTTTAATAATTTCAGGCCGCACATGATCTGCTAAGCCGAGACCATTCCAGTTATGATGCGCGTAATCCTTTTCAGTCAGAAGCTTAACTTCCTTGACCATAAGCCTTTGCCCTGAGTCATCCATCAACGCAAACAAGAAGGCAATTTCCTCCGATTGACTAGCCAGGTAATCCTTCATCACTCTATAATCAGCGCGGGGAATCTGTAGGTCCATACTAATTAATCTCCGCTAAACGATGTTTGAATGAGTGGGCAAAATGGAGCATACCCATGCCCTCACCCGGCACGCTACCGGGTTGCCAGTTTTCTAACTCCCAAGAAAATTTAAGCCACTGTCCATCTCTGGGAACATCGCTGGAATACTCACTATTGCTTGGTTTATCACCGTTTGCCAGCTGCAAACCATCCCGTACCCAAAATGCATATGGCCTTTCTCCCGGAAAACCTGCCGGGATCTGAAATGCAATCTCGGCAGACTGCCGCCCCCAACCTATCGGCAGCAGGTAATTCTTGATGATTATCCAGTTCCCTTCCGCAACATGCACAAGGTCTGGCCAGCGACTCCTGAGTGTCGCCAGTGAATGCTCAATCCACTCTTGCATAGCAGCTAGCCCCGCTTAAAGCCAATCTTTCGACTGAAACCGTTCCCGGGCTTTACATCTACGGCTTCATTCTCGCGTAGCTCCCGCTCACTATTGTCCTTGAAGTCAATGATGAGTATTGGCTGATTATCGGTTATACCAACTAACGTGCGAATTTCCGGCGGCGTAATTGTATCCTTATGCCAGTCATAATCTGTGCCTTCAAAGTTAATAGTATGCTTTGGCTTTTTCTCGTTATTCTTCTCATTACCCATTCTAACTCTCCTCTTTTATTAGATGTTTTTGCTTTCCTCACACCTGGCCTCGGTGCGCCTCAAGACAATTTAATAGTAGCGCTACATGTAGCGTTTAGCAATAGCATTTAGGCACAATATGTAGTTTTATTTGCAATGACTTTTGCCAGTTTCCAACTACTTTCCACCGCTTTTGAATGGTTGGATTCATTCGTCCAGGCACTGATAAGTCCTGATGAGTGAATGTCAAAAGCACAATTGATAGCGGAGGATTTGTTTGAGTCCGAAGGACGAGTTGTCCGAAGCATTGTGGCTTCTGCCGGTGAAATCATAAAGAGCCGGCAGTCGCCTGTCGTTTCTTTGGATGCTTTCTTTGTCAATACAAGAAAGTATCTTGCGCCAGCAATGAAACGGCGGCAATGAAACGGCGGCAATACTATTACCTCTACGTATCTGTGTATTTCGGATGTTGCGGTTCCGGATAGGCTTCCAGGCCAAGAGCCTGTGCCTCGTGTATGATTTCGTTAGCCGCGGCTTCGGCTGACAGCTCAGAAGAATCCTCCACTCTCAGCCTGACCTGTACACCCCCACCATCTACAGGAACCATGCTATCCAGAAGCGCGCTCATCAGTTCGTGAAAATCCAGACCGCCTTCTTCAGCTCTAACCACAAAATCAGGATCAGCACCAGCTTTTATCTCAGGGTTTCCATCGCTCATAGATGACCTTATCTTACATTATATGCCCCTGGCAGGATTCGAACCCGCGACCAACTCCTGCGAAGGAGACGCTCTAATCCGCTGAGCTACAGGGGCGACTTCTCAATTATACATTTTTGTATCTATTTACTCTTTAGAAGCCCGTCTGCTATAGGTTATTGACTTTTTAGGGATTTTAGGGTAGAATATTCATAATATGACCGGTGGAAATGTGGAATTACCTTTCGGCGGTGAAATGGAGCCGACCGATTCAGCAGCACCATTATTGCAGGGTGTCGCCTTTGATGTAATACGAGTTCCTGAACGTCAGGATGCAATAGACGATATTCTCTCCCATCGACGCTGGAGCCCCGAGCGTCGCGTCAAAGAACTGAATACCAAAATCAATGACGAATGGGACGACGAGCTGGGTATATCTTACACAGGAATTGAAGGCGAGGAGTTACCAGGCCTTACCATCCATGGCGTAGCCGAAAAGCTGGCATTGTCAGCTTGCGATGTGACAGATGGGAACTTCGAGGGTGCCAACTTAAACGCCGCCGTGATGACTGCCGTTGCTTTCCGCAGACTGCGAGCCCGCCATGCCAATATGGATCATACCGTTTCTCCCCTGTCTTCTTTTGAAGGTGCTGATCTGGAAGACGTCACAGCCATCGAAGGTAATTTTGTCTTCGGAGACCTTAGTGACGTCAAGGCGCGCGGTCTGACACTCACGAGCGGTTATCTATTCGGTACGAAAGGTTTGGAAAGAATCATCGAAGATGTGGCCGATATCCGTACTGCCCGGGTACTGCTGCAGGCAGCCGGCGTCACTGATCCATCCGAAACTCTGAGGGAAGCCTTGGCTGATCGCTTTATGGGCGTACCTGCCGCCCACATAGAGCGACAGGTATCCCCTGTCCGCGTCATTCGGCAGGTTAACGCAGCCAACACCTTGCCCGACGAAAAGCGATTGGCTGGCGCAGTGCTTGATGACGTCATCCTAGCCGGGGCAGGTTTGCACGCCCGGATTATGACCGGCAGCATCTGGCACAAGGTACGGGCACGCGGTTTGGAATTCAGGGGCTCACGGGCAGCCGGATCAGTCGTACTTGATTCAGACTTGCAGAACATTGATGCAACCGGTCTATGGGTACCTGGCATGTTCGCAGCTAACACGAGCTTCAGGAACAGCGACATGACACGCGGCAACATGGCTGGTGCTGTTTTTTATAACTGCGATATGACGAATGTCGATACCGAGCGGACGAATGTCGATGGTATCGTCGTCATTGGAGGCCGACCGCCAGAGTTTGATGAAGAAACCATGAAGCGACTAAAGATTCTCGAGCTTGGCGACCTCCCTACCGCAGTTGCAGAGATAGTCTCGCGTATGGGCGCTTTGTCAATTAGCGGACGCTCTACGGCTAACCGCGAGCTCGAACAATAGTTGCTCGAGAAGGATTTTTATGCGTGAGCCGCTGTTTACACCCCGCAATCAGCCAGCACGCGGTTTAATTATTGAAGGTGATCCTGAGTCGCGCCAAAAAGCACGCCTGTCCGCGGCTCTGCACCGCGCCATAAACCTCGCAATTGAAAGCGCATTTAGATATGGCGTTGATTTGCCTGTCGGTGCTGTAGCGCTGCAGAGTGAGGAAATTATAGGGCGAGGATTTGCTGGTGATATGCGATTCGGGCAACCACCGCTTCATGCCGAAATCATGGCACTACTGGACACACGATTTGATGTACAAGGAGGCAAGCCGGATACTGTGGTCGTGTCGACCGAGCCCTGCGTAAGATGCCAGGATAATCTGGCAGGAGAATCAAGTCTGAAACGTGTAGCGTTTGGTCTTAGTCGCAAGGATTTATCGGACAAAGGATTAATCAGACCCCATGGCGAAGACATATTTGAGAGAGCAGAACGAGTCGGACTGCCATATGAGATTACAAGAATTGAAGACAACGACCTAAGGCTTGCGGGACTTACTATCTTTGATCATGTCACCCGCGATCCCGGCACAGGGCTTGTAGAGGTTAATTCCGAAACTCTTAACGAGGCTCTTATGAGCTTAAATGAACATGGCCCTTCCGGCTCCTGATAACTGAATATTAAAAACACGGGCCAGGGCTTGCTTGTGCTTCTTGAGTGCGACTAATTGCCAGCGCAATCTGTTTCTGATTAGCGTACAGGTAGATTATGTTGTATTATGATGAACAAAGTAAGCGCAGGAACAAAGCATGAGGGAATTAATGCAACCAAAAATAGATGCCGTTGAAACAGGTGAAATGGCAAAGATTGAAGTAGCTCTTAGGCTTGTTGACGGCGGCCTTGTAGCGCTCGTCCACAGGGAGCTGGTATCTACGAGTGAAGTTTCCGACTTGCTTCTGGACCTGCGATCGGTGCTTGACCCGCAACCTCAGGAACCAGAAGCCGTTTCAGCTGCCCAGCAGTAAGACTTGGGCTAGCGAATACCACAACAATAATTACTTGCTAATGGTTAAATATTAACGCTACAATTAGCGTATGGGTAAAATGTTAGCACCCACTGCCGAAGCTATAGAAACACAAGGAGCGGTTCAAGACCGCTCCTTTTTCTTTTCTGTAGACGAAAAACCATCCTGGGGGCCTTGCGCAAATTCGCGCGTCGAAACCAACCGCGCTCGTAAAGTATGGAATCGCCACGAGAAGCTGCTGGCCGCCAATTCCGGACGTCTTATGTTAGCCGCCTGCTCGGAAAACGGCGAGTTAAGCCCCGTTACCGATCCAATGACTCAGGACACAGTTAGTTTGCACTTAGAAGCCAAAGATTACAGAGAGAAACACGAATACACATGGACAATTACCATTGGCAACCCGGCGCTTTGGACAATCCATACTCTACGCACCACGCCCGACTTCTTCCAGACCACCTATAGGCAAGTCGACTCAGGCGGGCAAATACTCAAAGCAAGCAGTCATGTCAGTAGCCTGGCCTTGGCCAACAGCATCGGGATACTACTGTCGTACGCCGACTCTGAGCAGCAAGTCCAAGCCGCAAGAGAGAGCACCTCAACCAATAGCCCCCAGCTAGAGATAGTAAAGTAAGTTTTATCAATCCGTTCTAAAGAAGCGGAACGAAAATGAAGCCCGAATGGGTTTGCGTATCGTACTGATCCTCGTATGACTTGGTAACCTCAAGAATGTCGTAACCGACCGGAACAACAATTTTGCCACCTTCTTTCAGCTGATCTAGCAGCTCTGCAGGAAATCGCACTGCACTGGCGCTGACTAAGATCCGGTCGTATGGTGCGTGCTCAGGCAAGCCCAGTTCATCCTTTGCCTGATAAAACTCTGCATTCTTTACTCCGGCACGTTTGGCGTTTTCCCTGCCAAACTTAACGAGCTCGGGCACTTTTTCAACTGCATAAACGCGACCTTTAGGCCCTACAATGTGCGAAAGCAGCGCCGTCGTCCAACCGGAACCGGAACCAACATCAAGCACATGGTCGCCTTCCTTCATGTCAAGCCACTCGAGCATCATACGTACCGTCGTAGGCTGTGAAATTGTTTGCCCGTGTCCAATTGGCAGAGCCATATCCGCGTCCGCCAAACCTACTGTTTCGGGCGGCAAAAAATATGCTCGATTTACCGCTTTAAATGCCTCGCTCACTCTATCCATACTACTTATTTTAAACCTCTTCTCTAGTGGGGCATTGCTTAACATTTCAAAACTTACAAAACCGCCAACCGGCCCACACCTGATATGACATAATGTTAAGCTTAATAATGTGTCAGTAAGAAAACTAACACCGCGCAGGTGCGCTTACCTATAAAATATGAAGTTTGTAATTCAGGAGTAGACAGACATGAAGCAGCTTGCCTTTTATACATCCAGAAACCGAGCCAGTCGGCTTCTGAACATAGGAATCGCAATATTAATGTTAATGATAGTGGCCTTAACAAGTCTGTGGTCTCCAAACCAAGCCGAAGCGGTCACTATTGTCCCGGGCGATACGGGCATAGCGCAGGGTGCATTAGTCGATAGATCTCCTGACTATCAGAATAAAGTTCTTGATGCCACAGTTGCCAGCGGCGCCAAATGGATCAGATTAGATCTATGGTGGTTCCGTGTCGAAGAAACTAAGGGGACCTACAACTGGTCTCAGTTTGATGACTTGTACGGCGCCGCCAAAGCCAAGGGTTTAAACGTTCTCCCGGTAGTCCATACAGCGCCTGCCTGGGCCAGCGGCTGTGCCAGCGTGCATTGCCCGCCTACCGAAGCTAACGTCCAGTACTGGAAGAATTTTTTAACTGCTGCCGCTACCCGCTACAGTGCTAGTACCTACGGCATCAGTACTTATGAAATATGGAATGAACCGAACATAAGCCGGTTTTACGAGGTACCTAACGCCACTACATACGTCAACCAGGTGCTGAAGCCGTCTTACGAAGCTATCACCGCCGCTCTGCCAGGCGCCACAGTCTTAACAGGCGGTACCGCGCCAGCCGAGTCTGATCATACCGTCAATATTTCCCCATGGGAATTTGTGCGCGACATTTACCGCGCAGGCGGACAAAACTATTTTCATCATATCGCCCATCATCCCTATACCTGGCCGTACGATCCTACTGAGGGTCATGTGGGATGGAACTCGTTCAAGCAAATGTATGAAAATCCGCCGGCAACTGCAGATGATCCCAGCCCCAAGAGTATCCGTGGATACATGCTGCAATATGGTGACAGCGGCAAAAAAATCTGGGCCACGGAAGTTGGTTATCCGACTAATCCGGCTAAGGGCAAGTGCGCGGGCTGTGTAACGGAAGCCGAGCAGAAAACCAAGCTAACCAAGGTTTACAACGAATGGTCTAAAAAGGACTGGTCAGGAAAAATTTTCTGGTATGCGATGATTAACGAAGATCCAAGCATTGTTGCAAAGAGTGATCCGGAGGCAAACTTCGGACTAAAAAGAGCTGATAATACAGCCAAGCCTGCATACGACCCATTCGCTAAAATAGTATCCGACAGATACGCTTCTATTGTAAAAGCCGACGGACCAAGGCATTACTGGAAAATGGGCGAACTATCACATACTCAACCTATGAAAAATGAGATGTGGTCGGGCGCAGACGGGTATTATATATCCAGCAGCACACAGATGGGTACAGATGGCACGGTCGTTGGTACACCGGCTCCTACGTTCCTTGAAACAGCCAACAATCGAGCCGAGGTTACTTACAACTCTGAATCGATTAGATTGGGCGGTTCAGCTTGGACGGTAGAATTCAGCGCCCGCCGCGTTGGCGGCACGGCTCGCTGGCCAGGGCTGATGGGGCGCGGTGACTCGAAAACTGCCAACGGCTGGGAAATAATGATCAACCACGATCAGGGTGACTTCATATCCTTCAAGCGAAACAACCTGGAGTGTGCAACTGCCGTTACATATTTTGCAGATGGCAAATCACACCACGTTGCCTTGACTCACAATAACGGCACGACCCTGTGGTATATCGACGGTGTACGAGCGAACAGACAGGGCTACTGTAACGTAACTTACCCCACACCCTCTACCGACAGCTTATACCTTTGGGTTGGAGCCAGCCCGAGTTCGCCAGGTAACAACGCTATAGGCCATTTAGCCATTTACAACAAAGCCCTGACTGCAGAGCAGGTAGCGGCACATGCTGCTGCTGCCGTCCGCTTGCCTTAACTGTGTCTCGCGCTAGTTAAGTAGTAAGCTCATACCGTAGTTTTGTGCGCGTACGCTATATACTAATGATATGGAGACGCGACCGCTCGCAGAGCGTATGAGGCCCAACAACCTGACTGACGTAGTAGGCCAGAGCCATTTGTTGGATACGGGACAGATAATCAGGCGCATAGTCGAGGAGAAATTACCTACCAGCCTAATATTATGGGGACCGCCGGGCAGCGGCAAAACTACGCTTGCCAGAATCATAGCCCGTGAAACACAGTCTGAATTTGTTGAACTGAGCGCCGTTACCGCAAGCAAAGCAGATGTTAGGCGCGTCATCGAACTGGCCGAACAGAACCAAAGGCTCGGTATGCGAACTATTCTCTTTGTTGATGAGATTCATCGTTTTAATAAGGCGCAGCAGGATACTTTCCTGCCCCATGTGGAAGCAGGCACAATCATTCTGATCGGTGCTACGACCGAAAACCCAAGCTTCGAGATCATCAACCCACTGCTCAGCCGCAGCCGCGTCGTAGTGTTGGAGCCTCTAAGCAAGGCCGACGTCACTACTATATTGAAACGTGCTGCCAAAGCAGAGAGATTAACCGCAAAGCAACTTCCGGCTCAAAGTCTGGATTTGATTGCAGAATTGTCCGGTGGTGATGCCCGCGTAGCGCTCGGCAACCTTGAGCTGGCTATTCAGCTGGCCAAGAAGGATAAAATTACGCCGGAGGTCGTTGAAGCCGCAGCCCAGAAACGCGTGCCGGGTTATGACAAGGCTGGAGAAATGCATTACAACGTCATTAGCGCTTTCATAAAAAGCCTCAGAGGGTCAGATGCTAATGCTGCCTTGTACTACTTGGCCCGCATGCTGCAGGCTGGCGAAGATCCCAAGTTTATTGCCAGGCGAATGGTCATATTTGCCAGCGAGGACGTGGGAATTGCTGCTTCGCCTGCACTGAACCTGGCTGTCGCCACATTCCAAGCAGTTGAGCGCATAGGCATGCCGGAGTGCCAATACAACCTTTTCCACTGCGCCACAGTACTTGCGAAATGCCAGAAATCACGTACGGTAGCAAACGCTATGAACAAAGCACAACGCGCCGCATCGGATTATCCTGACCTGGCAGTGCCACTGCATCTGAGAAACGCCCCTACCCAACTTATGAAAGACCTAGGCTATCAAAAGGGAACGAAATGGGAGGCCGGGTTCAAACATCCCGAAGGTTTCCTCCCCGAAGAACTCAGCCACCTTAACTTGTTTTAGAGTAGTTACTACTCGCTGTGGATAAGCGCTTTACAATTGTCGCGCTTGGCGTGATACTCACTGTAAAGGTATTATCAAAAAGCAGTGAGCACAGAGAACACCCCCTCTACACCCGGCAAGCGATTCAATGTATCGCTTGATTATCGTTTCGTGATTGGACTGTTGCTAGCTGTTATCGCCGTCATGCTTATCATCTGGAAGCCATGGGCAACTGCAAAATTGGACGATAGCCGCACCATTGAGGTAACAGGCGAGGCTACACTTAAAGCAGAACCGGACGAATATATGTTCACGCCAGCGTACGAATTTAAAAACGCTGATCAGGAGGTAGCGCTGGCTGCCCTGACCAAAAAGAGTGAGGAAGTTATCGCAGGATTAAAAAATCTCGGAGTAGCAGATAATAAAATCAAGACAAACTCCACCGGCAATAACTTTTACCCCTACTACTATGACGAAGGCACCAAGACCAATAACTATACTCTACAGATAACCGCCACCGTAGATAACCGTGAGCTGGCACAAAAAGTACAGGATTATTTGCTCACTACAACACCGACGGGTGCCGTTTCACCGCAGTTCACCTTTAGCGATGCCAAGCAAAAAGAGCTTGAGAGCAGAGCCCGTGACGAAGCGACTAAGGATGCCCGCGCCAAAGCCGAACAATCAGCCAATAACCTGGGCTTTAAGTTAGGTAAGGTCAAGGCCGTAACCGATGGTGCGGGCTTCGGACCTATACATCCGGGCTTTAGCCGCGGTGCTGAAGCAACTACTATGATAGCCGAGGATCAAAAGCTGGCAGTACAGCCAGGTGAAAACGAACTTAGCTACTCAGTAACAGTCACTTATTATTTGCGCTAGCAGCTAATGCGGTTTGCGGCCTGGAGCGTGCTCGTTTTAACTTGATCTCTTCCCACGGCAAACTCGGCTTGCCGAAGTGACCATAGGCTGCGGTCTGCAAATATATAGGCCGTCTGAGATTAAGCTGTTCAACTATACCTTGTACCGAAACGTCCAGCAGCGAGTCAGCAAAGCGCTGGATTCGTTCCGACGAGACTTTCTCTGTTCCGAAGGTATCTATGCCGAAATGAACCGGCCGTTTAGCGCCGATATAATAAGCAAGACTGACTTCCGCTCTTTTAGCTAGACTGTTCGCCACTATGTTCTTCGCCAAGTACCTTGCAGCATAGGCACCTGAGCGGTCGACTTTGCTTGGATCTTTTCCGCTAAACGCACCGCCGCCGACACGGGCATAGCCACCATAAGTATCAACCACAATCTTGCGTCCGGTCAGACCGGCATCGGCCGCCGGTCCTGGATGATGCCAGACACCGGTACCGTTAACAACCAAGTCCTGCCTGGTTATGCTGAAGCCATAGTCATTCAGGACGGGCGCAACGATGCAGTTAAATATATCTTCTCTTACCCGCTCCAAACTAATCTTTTCATGGTGCGGAACCGCGAGGGTGACATGCTCGACGGCCACAGGCGCGTCGTTTTCATAGCGCACAACCACCTGGGCTTTGCCGTCCGGGCGTAAATGCGGCAACTTACCACCCTCCCGAGCCTCATCAATTGAACGGGTTAACCGATGAGCCAGGACAATCGGCAACGGCAGAAGCTCCGGTGTTTCATCGCAAGCATAACCGAACATTAGCCCCTGATCCCCGGCACCGAAGTCATCTACACCAACTGATATCTCGGGCGATTGTTCATGCACATAACACTCGATCGGCGAAGCATCACTGAAACCCCAGTCCGGCTCGACATAGCCAAGCCGCCTGATTTGCTTACGGGCAATGGACACGAAATCTACCTTTGCCTTGGTCTTAACTTCGCCGGCCAAAATCAGCCTGTTGTTGCAGGCCAGCGTTTCGACAGCAACTCGCCCAAGCGGATCATCCGCCAGCACCGCGTCAACTATAGCGTCACTGATAGCATCGCAAACTTTGTCCGGATGGCCGGCACAGACGCTTTCGGAGGCGAACCTCCTTACCTTGTTTTGATGGGACATAAAAATATCCTTTCTGCCATGTCAGACGAGAAAGGACTGGTTCACGAATTTCTCCGCAAAAACATCTTCCCCGCTACTGGCGGGCTAGATGGAGCACCTTACAGAATCTGTAGGTTGCCGGCAGGTCGTCAAGCTAGATCTCTCGCTGCGCTCTTTATACTTTTACGTTGTTAAAGTAAAGGTATTGTACCATACGGTTTATTGTGCCGTTTGTGATATATGTCACAGCCAGCGTTTTTTGCGGAAAACGTACACTATAGCAAGGGACGACAACAAAACCAGCAACAGCACTATTGAAAAGGCCTGCGCATTACCAGCCAGGGGCAGATCCACATTCATTCCGTATAGGCCCGAAAAAACCGTAGGAATCATGAGAAAAATCGAGATAGACGTAAGCCGCTTGAATGTGCGGTTCAGCTCGTTCGCGGCCAATGCGTCATATGCTTCACGAATATTGACAATGGTTTTCAGCCGTGACTTCACCAGCTCGATAAGCTCTGCGGTGCCGAGCGAGAGGTCTTCAACCAGGTCTTTGTCCTCTTCATATAGTCTAATATATTTGCCTCCCAGTAGATTACGCAGCATTGCCGACTGCGGCTGCAAGGCACTCAGGAATTCGTTTAGGTCATCTTCAGTCTCAATGAAACCGAGCAGTGTTTCATTGGAAATATCAGTCCGATGCAGTTGTGATCTGACGCTGAATATGCGCCGAGTTACCTGGGTAACATAACCTTGATATGAGCTATTAACTGCTTCTAATATCTGCAAGAGCGTCTTGGTCTTCTGTGTCGTAACCACCGGCTCCTTGCTATGAATCAGCGGGGACAAAATCGGGCTGTCGACTCGCAGAATCGTCACGATGCAATTAGGTTTATAAATAATAAGCATCGGCTCCGTGGCATTGATAACACCATTATCAGGATGATAGTAGCGCGTATAGACATACACAGTACCGTCGTCACGTTCAACGCGCGGTGATTCATAAAGGTCAATGGCGTCTTTCAGTAGGTCAATTTCAAGACCGTGATCTTTGGCCAGCGCTTCAAGTTCTTTCTCGTCAGGTGCCACAACATGAACCCATGCGCCAGCGCGCACTGCGTCAACTTTCTCTAGGCCCGCTGAGCGGGCCGTACTGTAGTAAACAGTCGTCATGCTTATATTGTACCCTTAACTGAGTTGAAATACCTACTCTGATCTGGATTAAAACACCTCTGTCTTGTATAATCCTCCCTGTTCTACTCCTCTTTGGTTTTACTGCCCAATTTTCTAAACCAAGACTCGTCTGTTTAGAAAATTGAGAGGAGGCGGCTTAATCAGTTTATGAGAGTTGGTAGGAAATTTATTTTGCTACCGACTCGGCAAATTGATTATCACACGCTGACAATGGGGATTGGCCAAGCGGTAAGGCACTGGGTTCTGG
>CBKXXB010000002.1:0-59468 GCA_966685145.1 uncultured bacterium
GTGAGTAAAAGAAAAGAGCCTCATTACGAGACTCTGACTTTTAGTAAATAGTACCCTAAATTTAGCGGTTGCTGGCAAGGGCCTGAGCTGCAAAAGCAGTAGGGTCGCAAGCGGCTTCAAAAGCTATAGTCGCCTGTCTGCCCACGTAGGCTGCTACTGCTTTGCCGGCAGGACTGCAATCAGGTGCCGCAGCAATAGGAGCGTCGTCAAAAGCTTCAGGAGTAACAATTACCCGCTCAATGGGAGCCGGTGTTGCATCTACAGGCTCAACAGCTGTTTCGCTGCCCGATCCTGCCACTAACAGAGAAACCGCTACACCGCTTGCAGCTGCACAAGCGGCAACAAAGCCTTTAAACCTATTTGAAGAAGCGGACCACGCTTTGCGTAAGTCTCTTTCGCTTTGTGTACGACGAGTCAGACCTGCAATCGGGTCCATGTCATAAGCATTTGTTGCCATCGAATATATTCCCACGCCCCGTTCCTTAAAATTTGTGTCAGGACGATAATAGGGAAGATTATACCAACAAGGCCTTGCTTTGTCAATCAGTCCGTGCGTCTTGGCCGAGTAGGCGAGCCCGCATCTCTTCAAATCTGCGTTGCTGCTCAAGCGCCAAGTCTTCGGCTGACGGCGGTGAGGCCTTGCCAGGAGTGCCCGTTCCGGCGTCACCGTTCTGCTGCCTAGGCTTGTCCACGCTGCCCGGCTTGCCGCTAATAACATTAACTACAGGGATGACTATGGGACTGCGCTGTGTTTGCTCAAACAAGAAGTGAGTAACGTGTTCTCTTATTTCGACTTTGAACCGGTCAAGATCTACACGCTTAAATCGCTGCTGCACAGCTCGGCGCAGCTCAGCCCTGAAGGTGTTCATGAGTTCTTCATTATCGCGCATATAAATGAAGCCGCGGCTTATGATGTCGGGGCTGGTTAGAAGAGCACCGGATTTCTTATCGATTGTAAGCACCACGGCCACTAAACCTTCTTCGGCCAGTAGCAGGCGGTCCTTGATAACCACGCTGCTGACAATAGCTCCCGTCTGGTCCACCAGTACTGTGCCGTTTTGTACGCGCCCTGTTATTTCCATCTTATCCGGGCCCAGCTCAATCACGTCACCATTCTCGGCATTCACCGTGTTTTTTCGCGGTATGCCCTGCTCTACCGCAATTTCCAGGTGACGCTGTTTTTTAGAGTAAGATCCGTAAATCGGGATGAAGAACTTGGGACGCGTTAACTGGATCATGTCTGTGTATTCATCAATGCTGGCGTGGCCTGAAACGTGAAGCGGTCCTACGCCGTCAAGCTCGTGGGTCATGTGCTGAAAGACATGCACGTTTTTTCGCATCAAGTTATCTACCATATCAGAAATGAGCGCATCGTTGCCGCTCTCCGGAATAGGTGTTGAGCTTAGGATAACAGTGTCTTGCTCTTTCATTTTTACATGTCGGTGGTCACCATTAGCCATACGCTGTAAAGCAGAACTCGGTTCACCCTGTCCGCCGGTACAGACAACTACTACCTCGTCATCTCTAAAGTTCGGTACGGCAGCTATAGGCACGAACGTCCCTTTTGGAATCTTGACAAAGCCAAGGCGCACGGCCATTTCGAGCGTACTGATCATGCTGCGTCCATCAAGAGCGATTTTACGTCCATGGTGCACTGCCGCGTTAACGATCATCTGGATGCGGTTAATGTTGGTCGAGAAAATAGCTACAAAAATACGGCCCGGCGCAGTTTCCATAATCTCTACGAAACTCTGCTCCAGCGTACTCTCCGAAGGAGTGCGGCCCAGTCGGTCGGTAGTCGTAGATTCGCTAAGGAGTGCTAGAACACCTTCCTGTCCGAGCTCTTTGAGGCGTTCCAGATCACTTTTCTCATGATCAAGCGGAGTCGGGTCAAATTTAAAATCTCCGGTGTTAATGATACGTCCGACCGGCGTATCAAGAACGATGCAGGTACTGCCCGGAATAGCGTGCGTTACACGGACCAGCTCGACAAAGAACGGTCCTACTTTAAGGCGTTCATGCGTGTTTTCGTTCATTACAACCGTCTTAAGTTCAAAGCCATCCGGCATGGGCAAGCCAAAGTTGCCAAAAATTTCTTCCACCCGACCGATGCTGAAGCGCGAGCCGTAAATAGGCGCCGGGAACTTCGGTACAATGTGCGGCAAGCCGCCAATGTGATCAAGGTGACCATGCGTAATGATGTAGGCACGTAACTTGGGGCGGATTGACTCTAGGTACGCCGTATCGGCAATGCCGTAGTTAATACCGGGTAAATCTACCCCCAGATCGTTGCCGCAGTCCATAATGACCGCGTCGTTCATATACTCGACAAGAATCATGTTCTTGGAGCCGCCGCCGTCCATGCCGCCCAGGCCTATAATTTTAAGCTTAGGGCTATCGTCTATGTAATTGGCGCGCCTTTTGTTCTGATTATCCGGCTCACCGTTGTTAGATGCATATTGGCTGAGGATGCGGTGGGCATCCTCTTGGTTGCGCTTCTGTGCCCTTAGGGCAGCGCCCCTACTAACTGACCGCCCGCCACTAACAGGTTGCTGCTGGCGTGCATGTGGAGGCCGTTTTGGTTGGTTGTTTTTATTCATATATTGTTCATTATCCTTTCTTATCTGTCATAAGTAACAATTAAATAATTTTCTTAATATCTGGAATCCGTGCAAAATCGTCAATCAGGGTCTGTTTCATTGCGCCGTTGTACAAGGCGGCCGCAGGGTGAAATAACGGTAAGTATACTCGCCCTTTGTAGCGCTTAGGCTGACCGTGGCATTGACTGATTTGCAGATCCGGCAGGAAACAATTCAGGCTGTGACGGCCAAGCGTCACAACCAGTTTCGGTTGAATAATTTCCAGCTGGTCCTGCAAGTATGGTAGAAAGGCTGCTTTTTCCTCCGGTAACGGATCACGATTATTCGGGGGGCGATATTTGACTATGTTGGTAATGTACACGTCTTCGCGCTTCAGCCCGATCATTTCCAGCATTTCATTCAGGAAACGACCGGCTGCCCCTACAAAAGGTTTGCCCTGTATGTCTTCGTTCTTGCCGGGCGCTTCGCCTATAAACACCAGCTCGGCGTCCGGGCTGCCGTCTCCAAACACGAGCTGGGTAGCAGTCTTGGCAAGCTCTTCGCAGACCTTATCCTCCAAGACTTTTTGCCGCAAATCGTCGAGAAGCTTTTGTTTACTTTGCTTTGTTACCATGGTTATTTTTTAATGCCTGAATAAATAATCGAATGCCGACCACCAGAAAAACCAAACACCCTAGGTATAGCCAAAAGCTTCCGGTATCTATCGCCCAAGAACCTAAGCCGTATGAAATTACTATGCTGACAGCGCCATAGAGGATGAGCGATAGCCGATCGCCCAACCACTTAGATTTTGTGATGTTATTGGTTTTTGCCATTTTCTTTCTCCCGGGCAGCAGCCTTCATACTGAGGTTTAATCTACCCTTTTCATCGATTGCTACAAGCTTGACTGTAACAAGGTCGCCCTCTTTGACTACATCACTAGGCTTATTGACTCGCTCTTCTTTCATCTCAGAAACATGCACCAAGCCGTCTTTGCCAGGCATAATTTGCACGAATGCACCAAAGTCCATGACACTAACTACAGGGACGTTTTCATAGATCTTGCCCACTTCAGGTTCGGCAGTCAGGTGCTGAATGTATTGAATAGCGCCGTCGATTGATTTCTTGTCAGGGCTGGCGATAAAAATTGTTCCATCATCTTTGATATCAATTTCGGCTCCTGTTTCGGCAATAATCTTGTTGATGGTCTCACCGCCCTTGCCGATAACCTCCCGGATTTTGTCCGGGTTGATTTTAATAGTTTGAACACGAGGGGCGTAAGGGCTTAATTCTTGACGCGGGCCTGAAATTGTCTCCAGCATATGCTTCAAAATTTCGGCGCGGCCTTGCTTACCCTGTTCAAGAGCTTGGCGCAGTATATCTATGCCGAGGCCGTGAACCTTCATATCCATCTGGAGCGCCGTAATGCCCTTCTCTGTACCAGCTACCTTAAAGTCCATGTCTCCTGCAAAATCCTCAGCGTCAGCAATATCACTTAGGATGTACGGTTTGCCGTCTTTACCAAGCATTAAGCCCATGGCTATGCCACTGACTGGAGCTTTAAGAGGAACGCCAGCATCCATAAGTGCAAGACAGCTTGAACAAACTGCCGCCATTGAAGTACTGCCGTTCTGGCTCATGATTTCCGTAACTGAACGGATAGCGTATGGGAATTCTGCTTCGTCAGGCATCACTGCAAGCAGTGCTCGCTCAGCAAGTGCGGAGTGGCCGATTTCACGGCGGCCCGGGCTGCCTAGTCGCCGTACTTCACCTACCGTATAACCTGGGGCGTTATAGTGGTGCATATACCGTTTCTCGGCGTCGTTGCGCTCCATAGTATCAAGCATCTGCGCGTAACTCATAGATGCCAGCGTCACAATATTCATAGCTTGCGTAACGCCTCTTGTAAACAAGCTTGAACCATGTGCGCGCGGCAAGAAGTTGGTTTCGCTTGAAAGCGGTCGAATCTCGGATAACTTACGGCCGTCGGGACGGGTTTGTTCTTTGACAATACCTTCCCGGACATCATCATGAATAGCCATGTTGAAGGCCTCATCATAAGCAGCTTTGGCATCTGTAAAATCATCGCCGTATTTTTCCTGAAACTCCAGGTGCATAGTTTCACGCAGTTTTTGCACAAGAGTGTTGCGTTCCGGATAAGGAGCTCTAAGCGGTTGGCCGAGCTTGCCCTTTACCCAAGCATCAACTTCTTTTCGAACGTTTTCATCTGGTAAAACAAGTTCATATTCTTGAGACTCTACACCTATTTTTGCTACTAACTGCTTTTGAAGCTTAATAGCCGGCTGCATGGCAGTATGGGCAAACTGCAAAGCTTCGGCTATCTGTTCCTCAGTCACTTCGCTGGCCCCAGCCTCAACCATCATGATGGCGTCTTCGGTACCGGCTACCACTAGGTCAAGCGGACCTGCGTTTAATTGTTCAGGTGATGGGAAAGCTGTTAGTTTGCCATCTACGATACCAACACGTAATCCTGCAACAGGCCCTTCAAAAGGAGCGCCTGTCAGCATGAAAGCTGCGCTCATGGCAATCATAGCCACCATGTCAGGACGGAAGTTTGGGTCCATACTTAGAACCGTTGCTACGCCCTGGACCTCATGCCGGTAGCCTTTGGGCCACAATGGGCGAATTGGTCGATCAATCAGTCTGCCAATAAGCACCGCGTCGTCGCTCGGCCGACCTTCTCGCTTAATAAATCTGGAGCCGCTTATCTTACCGGCAGCGTAAAATTTTTCTTCATAATCAATAGAGAGCGGGAAGTAGTCCAGGTTTGTCACCGAACCCCTACCTACCATAGCTGTGGCAAGTACGACCGTATCACCGTATCGGGCCAGTACAGCGGCAGAGCTACGAAAACCGACACGGTTCACTTCAAGCGTCAGCGTGCGGCCGCACAAGTCTGTTTCTAATGTAATAATGTCTTTACCGAGCGGGTTAATTGTTTGTCCCATCTGTGGCCTTTCTGCGGCAGTCGTCTTCAGAGTGCAAATATACGGGCATAGCCCCTTGTGCTATCGTCGGGCAAGCGTATATCTGTTGCTCTGATGACGAACACCTAATCGTTTCGTTAATGTGCACAAGCTGAGTGTCTCCTTAAGAGACACTTGAGTCCATACAAATTAGCGGCGGATACCGAGTTTCTTTATAAGATCAAGATATTGTTTACTATCTTTTTCGGCAATATATTTGAGGAGACGCTTGCGCTTGCCAACTGCTTGCAAGAGACCTCGACGCGCCATGTAATCATGCTTATTGTTCTTAAGATGAGCCGTAAGCTCTTTAATCTGCTCTGTTAATGCGCCCACTTGAACGGCACTGCTACCTGTGTCATTCTTCCCTGACTGTAGATCTTTGATAATACTCTGTTTCTTATCAGCTGAAATCATGTACTTCCTTAAAACTCTTAGATTACGAAGAGACTTGTAACGTTGGCTATATACTAGCAGACTCTTCCCTGTTAATCAAGTACTTAAGTAAGCTAGTTGTATCAGCGGCTAGATTCCAGGCTCATACAGATGTTTACTAGCTAATAAAATAACTCCTAGATCGGCGCTAAAGGATCTTGGGCTTGGTTGTCGTCTTCTTGATTAGGCAATGGCTGTTCCCCGAAGGTCATAGTAGGCGGCGGTGGAGGCATCATAGGAGGCGGAACCGGAGGCGGCGGGTTAAGGTTGTTTACTTGAGCCGGCGCTTGACCATCTGTGGCCACATCACTTGGCGGAGCCGAATCAGCTGGCAAACCGGTGCTTTCATCAAGTTTTGTAATGTCAAAGTAATCGTTGGCTTGGGTTGTTGCAGCTGGCGGCTCTGCCTGAGCTTGAGGAGCGCTGTCTTCAACAGCTTTAGAATCATTATGTCCTAGGTCTAAATTAACCGGTTGGGCACCTAATGCCGCTATAGGCTCGAGGGGAGCATTTTCATCACCTGCTACTGCCTGGGTAACCGCATCTCGGGCGGCATCAAGATCGACTGATGCGTCAAGCGGTTCCGCTTTTTCCTCCGGCTGATCAACATGAGGACTTTCTACAGCTTGTTCTATGTCGGCAAGCGTCTGATCATCTTGGCTATCAGTGGCTGCAGTAGCTTGGCCGTCTTGGTTATCAGCAGCTGTAGTAGGAGGTTCCGGTTGAGCAGTATCTTGAGATTGAGACTGGTTATCGTCAACTACAGGCTCAGCAGCCGGAGGTTCCGAAGCGCTGACCGGAGCATCATGGCTTAAAAGCGGCATGCTGACAGGCGGCAAATTCAGCGGGTCCACAGATGAACCGGCATCTTCCGGCAAGGCGCTTGCGGTAAGCGTACCGCCCATGGACGGTGGTTCCATCATGATTCTGGGAGTATCTGGCAAAGCGTTAGTGTGCTGGTCTTCTTCGGGCGGCGTAGAATCATGAGCCTCTTGATCTTCACCCGCAGACTCCTCCGAAGAAGGAGCCGCCTCTTCTTTCTCATCAGCTTGATCTTCTTCAGAATCTTGTGCTTGCCCGCCATTCTCATCACCACCACCATCATCAGGCTGATTATGGTCAATGCGAAGGGCACCGTCTTCATCAGAGTTGTCATTTTCATCGTTATCACTGGCAGTTGTGCCCTCATTCTCAGCCTCAGAGGAAGTCTGTGCTGCTTCTTCGCTGACTGCTGCTTCCGGCGCTTCCTGCAGCTTAGTCGCAACAAGCTGCTGGTTCGCACCGGCCGCCATAAGTTTGGCACTGATGCTCATAGTAATTGAGGTAGTTCGCTGATTACTGAAGCGATCGGTTTCGGCAACTATGCCCGTCAAAAGAGCCGTAGCCATCTGAGCATCAAAAACATCGCTTTTCAGAGTAACGCCAAGCTCGGCTAGCATTTCACATAAGCTGCTGGCCTGAGGGTCAACCCAGGTGATGCTGCCCAAACTTCCGTTTGGCTGAGTGTTAATGGTCATAATAGTCGCATCGTGCAATATGCGGCCGTGAGCAGTTATTGCCTGGTCAAGGTCTTGCTGTTCATGCACCCCAAGAGCAACCACCACGTCAACGTTAAAATCACCATGGCTGAATTCTAGGTCTTCCTGGCCGATAGAAGTACGGTACGGTGTAATAAATATCTTTACCTGCTTCTCTTCAACCTTGTAACGGAGTTTGTCGGCTTTTGATTTATCAAGCGCGATAATAAAGTCGCGCAAGGAGTCAGTGTTGCTCTCCAGTGTCTGTTCTGGTTGGAGAAATTCAATAGTAGAAGGAGTTTGCCCGCTGAAAACCGCCGTAGCGTGCTTGCCCAGCTTATTCAAAAGCAAAGTTAATCCTATAGCCCCGGCCAATTGGTCAACTGACGGATTATTGCTTACCGTCACTAGGACATTATTGGCTTCCTTGAGGCGTGCGACCGCTGACGCTTTCGGATTTTCCATACTTTTTGTTTTTAAGCTTAACCTCTAGAGAAAAGACTACCATAGAACATAAGCACTGTCTATATGCAAAAATGCAAATGTCAGCTCTTCTTTACAAACAGTTTAGCTCTCGCTATAGTTGACCTTCGATTAAGCAATAACTTTAATAAGGAAGCTATACATGCCCATTATCAAATCTGCCCGTAAGCGCGTACGTGTAACTCGAAAAGCTACTGCACGCAACGTTAAAACCAAGCGCAGTCTAAAGACCGCCCTTAAGTCGTTTCACTCCGCGCTCAGCGGCAACAAGAAGGCATCTGATGCCCACAAAAAGGCGCAAAGCGCTCTAGATAAGGCTGCCAAAAAAGGCATAGTTCACAAGAATAAGGTTGCACGTAAAAAACGCCAGCTAGCCGCCAAGGCCAAAGCTGCCGCCGGTGTCAGCAAGAAAGCTACGGTTAATAAGAAGCCCGTTGCAAAGAAATCCCCTGCTAAGAAAACTGCAACCAAAAAAGCCACGACCAAGAAGCCGGCTGCTAAGAAAACCGCGACCAAGAAGAAGTAACTGCCGGGCCTTGTCCGCCCATCCAATAACTAGAGCACCTGTGACGCTTGCGATTTATTTAACAGCTTTAGTTTGTTATCCGTATTACCTTGGTGATACAACCGGAGGCTGGAATGGACAATAACCGTACATCTAAATTGGTTCCCCTTCTCCTGTTAATAACGATGTCCGTATCAGTTATAGCCCTAGTACTGGCCGTAAACGCCAACAGGCAATCAAAGGATGCACAAGACAAAGTACGCACTCATCACCACAGCTCAACCACTTCCGGAACTGAGGTTAAAGAGAACGACACCAGAGGCCCAGATTATCTGATGGACGGCTCCAACTCACCTGCCCCTACCCAATAAATGCCGCCCTGGCTAAGAATTACGCCGAAATACTGATTAAAAATTGCTGCAGAGCTTCGTCCGGGTCAACTGAGGTAGTTTTCATTTTTATGTCCAGTTCGTACAAATCTTTTATCATTTTTTTCAGTTCTGCCTGGCTTAGTTTCCTGGCAATGTTCTGGCTTTTCTGTACTACGAAGGGATTAATACCAGCTTCTTTTGCTATGTCCTGAGGCTTTTTGTGTTCACTGCCAAACTTCACGATCGCCAGTACGTGCAACTGCCACGCCAGCATGGCTACTATTTGAGCTGGCTCAACTTTTAACGCCCTCTGTTCCTTATACAAACTAAACACTCTTTTGAGGTTATTGGCGAACACTGCATCCAGCAGCTGGAAAATGGTGCTTTGCGGCGTTGGTTCAGTGAGCAGCTCTATAGTTTTGCGCGTAACAGAAGGGGCGTAGGTCAGCAGCTTTTTCAGCTCGCTTTCTAGTAACTGCTGGTTGGCACCGATGCGATCTACCAGGTATGATGCATCACCTATAGATAGTGACCCGCCCCGTTTCTTGGCTTGTTCATGCAACCATTTCGGAAGTTCTTGAGGTGCCAGTTCATCAAACTGCTGAAACTCTGTCTTCTTCTGAAGCAGCTTGTAGTAGCTGCTTCGCTTGTCAGGTTTAGGCTCAACCACAATTACATCAGTTGAATCAGAAATTGATTCAACTAGTGACTCAAAGTTCTCCACGAACTCTTTCTGAGTACCAGGGCGGTTCAACACGACTAGTTTCTTGCTAGTTAGAAATGGCAGGCTCTGCAGTGCCTCTGTTATTTTGGGGTACTCGACCTCTTCGCAGTCAATCTTCTCGACTGCCATGTCGCCATACTGGCCAACAAAATCAGCCAGAAGACGATTATATTCGGCTCTCAACTGCAGTACATTATTGCCGCTCAGGCTAATTATCATGCGTTTTCCTCTTTTTGACAGCGAGGACAAATGTGGGTGCCGCGGCCGGCTACGCGGGTCTTGATAACGGTCTCACCGCACCGCGGGCACGCTTCACCCTCGCGCCGAAAGACATTTGCGAAGCTTAGGTAACTCCCTTTTTTGCCCTCAGCGTTAACATAATTCTTATCCGTACTGCCGCCTTTCTCAATGCTCAGTTCAAGTATCGAGCGTAGTTCATCATATAATTTGTTCAATTTTGCAGAGGATAAGGTTCCAACACGCGTAGAAGGGTGGACCTTAGCTGCCCAGAGCGACTCGTCGGCATATATATTGCCAACGCCTGCAATCACAGTCTGATCCAGAAGCACCGCCTTGATAGTAGAATTAGGCCGGCGTTTGACCCGCTCACGGAAGTCTTTTGGCATAAAGGTAGCGGCCAACGGCTCAGGCCCTACTTTGCGGAAAAAGTCGATGTTTGGCACCTCAATTGTCGGCAATAACCTAACCCAGCCAAACTTACGCTGATCATTGAAGAACAATCGGCTGCCGTCAGCAAAATCAAATACCACTCGAGTAGACCTGTCCGGTAGCTCACCTATGAGAGAGTCATTAGGGTGTCCCGCACCGAACACCTCTCCACTACCCCTATATACCATTTGGCCAGTCATTTTCAGATGAATCACAAGTGAGTACTGACTATCAAGCTCTATGAGCAGCACCTTTGCCCGACGCTTAACAGCGGTAACGGTAGCACCAATCAGAAATTCTTTAACATCGTCATCTGCATTCGGAAAACCTTTGGGCCAGTCATGCCAAACACTTATTATCTGCCTGCCAACAATAAATTGGGACAAACCAATGCGAATAGTTTCAACCTCAGGTAACTCCGGCACTTTACTCTCTTCTCCCTACTTCTTTATTGTAACAGCGGACAGTACAATGAAAGCATGACTAAAAGCCTGTCAGATATTTTGCGTGAGCAGCATTTCGAGGAGCCGCCAGAGGTAGTAATAATTAAGCAGTTCCTAGCAGACAAGTACCAGACGACTTGTAAAGTCAGTTTGGCATCTAATCAGATAGTAATTATCGTTACGTCGGCGGCGTTAGCTGGCACGCTCAGGATGCACCTAACAGAGCTGAAAAGGCTCTGCAATACTGATAAGCGGCTCTTGATAAGGATTAGCTAACTTTTCGCGTAATTCGGGAGAATAGCCACAAGCTCTCTCTTAAACTGAGCAAAGTCCTTGTAAACTATAGCCTGCATTCCTTCTGCCTGCGCTGCCGTGCAGTAACGGTCTATATCATCAACCATTACCGCTTCATTAGTACCAACACCTAGACGCTTGCATATTAACTTATAGATTCGAGGATCCGGCTTGGTCATTCCTACCTGATATGAAAATACTATTTCATCAAATAAAGCCTGTTCTTTTTGTGTCAAAAAATAGTCTGTAATCCAAGGGGATGCTACGTTGCTAAGCAGGCCGATTTTATAGCCTTCTTCTCTCAAATCACGTATATGGTCCAATAGAGCGTTATTCTTAACCACTTCCTGTCCAGCAGCATCTTCAAGCTCAGTAAAAGTACGGCCTGTAATTTCTTTAATTTGTTCAGTGCTGTCGCTCTTACTTATCAGGCCGGCATCATAAGAGCGATGTACCTCGCGTACCGATTCAATATCTGTATTCTCAGGCAGGCTATCAATAAACGCCCGCCATGTATCTGTGGTCAAGACTCCAAAACAATCAAAAATAATCGCCCTTATCACCCTACCATGGTAACAGGTCTAAAAAAGCTCTATAGGTCTACGCCCCGGCTAAAGTCTCGGTACTGTGGTATTTGATTTTCAAATAATCGTTTTACAAGGTTGGGGTTGCCTGCAAAAGAACCGTCATTACGCCCACAGCTTGTTGACCAAAGACGCAGCAGCTCCTCGCCTTCGTGTTCAAACTCATAAATGTAGCGTATCCCTAGCGGGCAGACACCTTTTTCATTTGGGTACTGGGCTTCTTTGCTTCGCGAAAATCCGGCATTTTTAAGCGCATGCAGGAACTCGTTATAGGCGGCCTGAGTGTTAGAGAAAGTCTCTGACTTTATAACTGTTTGGTTGTAACCGCTGAGTGCCTCTGCGGTTCTCTGATTGCGATTAACGGTGATTCGTATAGCCCGATGCTCTTCCTCGGCATTAATTTCGCCATCAATAGTATAAGTTACACTTGCGGGTGTAAAACTATACTCTACAAGGTTCAACTGCTGCTCGCCTGTCTGTTGAGAATCAGGAGAGGGGTCACGTGTGACTAGCAGCACAATGACTATGATTAAAACTACGCCTATTCCCAGTAAACCTAGCACGAATTTCATATACTTATTATAGCACAAAACGGTATTATTTCAACGCTAGTGATTATTAGTACGCATTGTTTAGTAAGGTACAATTAAGTTAATGGGAGCTCTAGGCGAAGTTATTCAGAATCCGTTAGCTAGATCAGCTGCCGTAGCTGGTGCGGAAGCTTTAGGGATCGTAGCTCTTACCACAATCTATAATCATCGCGAGCTGACGCACAACTCATTGAAGCTGGGCCGCGTTCTGCGTACAGTAGCCAGAACGGCAATGCGCGCAATAGGGATGAACCCTTACGTGTGGGCCTCAGTACACACCGTCCATCACTCCACACCTGATGCCAATCTGGTGCCGCTTCTTGAGGCAGCCGATTATTTAGAGTGGCGCGGCATACATTCTGAGGTGTCATCCCCGCCTATTCCGGACACTTTTGCCGGTCTGGACCCGGTAGCCGTCCTATCGCCTGAACAGGTAAAAGATATCGGCAGCTCCGCACGCAAACTAGTAGAGAATCGTTACGACGCACCCGATTCATATTCCGACGAGGAAGCAACTCGCTTACTTGATCCTGTAACCCCTAGGTACCTTTATGATGAGAGACCAAGATTCTTGAAGCGTATTCTTTCACGTCACAGAACCTTTAAAGAACCGATTTCTAATAAGCGTAGCCTGGAGTACCTGACTCCGGAACTACGCGACGCCCACTCTCCCGCACTGCATCCTAAAGGAGTAGTCGGAGTGTTCTTTGACAACGTGCATCTTTATAGTAAAGACGGTGAACATTTCAAAGACAACACCAACCGGCTGCCGCACCTTCAACAAGAGTCATCAGATAAAATCGGCGAAAAGCCAAAATGGGGTCAGCGCTGCCTCATTATCGGTAATATTGCTGTGGCGGCAACTATGTTCGGAAGCCTTACCCTTCCAGCGTTAGCAGGATCGGTCCTAACAGGTTACGCAATGACAGGTTTAATGGCTGCAGGCTTAAGAGGTGGCGGCAACCTTACCAACAGCTTCGGACACGGCGGCAAGGAGCCTATTAAGACCTTCTTGAGAGGTGTGCTCTACAAGGATTACAAACCTAGGCCCAAAGCAGACGGAACATTTGCAGCTAATGCGAAATCGTTAAGCCTTCCGACATTCGATGAAGTGGGCGGACAAGATGAACATCATGAAAATCCCGGCAGTATTGCCTACTCGAACAAAGAGGGCTTTAGAAGGTTTATTGAAGCACCTTTTGGTGTAGTGCTGGAATCCTTGGCAAACCGTAATATTGGCATACGGCACAGCGAGGGTTTCGGTCTTAAGCCTGGTGAGAGACGGCCGGATGAGGCATCGGAAGCCGTACTTAAACTGCAGGATGCCCGTATCATGACCATGCAGGGTCAGCTGCCGGAAAAGCAACAAGCAGCATAAGGCTATTTTGCAGCAATAACTGCTTGCTGAATACTCTTTCGCATAACAATATGAGGAATAACTAAGCGTCTCGGCAAGCCCGTGCTTTTAATGGGCAGTCGCGTACGCGTTAAAACTATATTTGCGGAATCAGAATCGCTTATGATCAAGGTTTGTCCGCGCCCTGCGTCCTGAATGACAAGCACTTTGTGTTTATTGTCCGGAAATAGAGTGCCCATTGCCTCAAGCATGTCCTGCTCACGACTTAAAAGCTCCTCCGCTTTGGCTGTTTCGATCTGAAAAACAACCACCGGCTCATCAAGCCCAAAATCGCAATCATCTTTAGCATCATCTCGCAAAACTTCCTCTAAATTTTCAAGCACATAGGCGGATTTGTAGTCGTACATGCTACGGGGCAAATCCTTGTGCTCGGGCAGCAGTTTTTCTTGAAGCCAGTTACGCATCCTTTGGTCACGAAATGTCGTAGTGTCGGCCTGGAAATTGACCGTATTGGAGTGTATGCCGCATAACAAAAGTGCCGCGTGTTCGGGCTGAAGCCGGGTTGGCATATCAAAATAAAACAGCTCAGCAACTTGGGTTGCAGCTGCGCCAACCGGCTCTATGCGGAACCTGGCATTTGGAAACGCCTTATAGTCGGCAAATAACCGATGATCGATGACTTCTATGACACCGTCGGGACGAACAATTTGCGGCAGGCCTTTCGGCTCGCTGGCGTCAACCAAAATGAATTCATCAAACTTATCATTATCTCCAAGAATCCTTACTTCCAGACCGAGCTGCTCGCAAACGAATCGCGGTTCTACGTGCAATCCGCCGCCGGCAGCTGCCACATAGGTTTTAGAGCTGTCTCTTGTCTGCTGATAACTCGCGTATGCCAGCATGCATGATACCGCATCAGTATCGGGATAAACGGAGCCTGTAACTAAAACTTGTTTCATTTTAAAGCCCGAGCTCGCGTATGTAATCGTTAGTGTTCAAATGGTCCTGCGCATAGTGCCGAATTGCTTCATCAATTAGTGAAATGTCTTTTACGGGTATGTCACCTAGCTTCTTTATATTCTCTGCCACTCCTTCTATATCACCACAAACCACGTCACAGGTACTAAAAACGAAAGGATCCTTATAGTTATGAACCGTGCCGTGAGCATACTCTTTAGTAGAGCCGTTGAACTTTCCGCCCATAGGCGCCAGGCCTATTACGGGCCTCTTCAGGTACTTGGCTATCATTATTTCCTGCGAACCGCCTATGCTGATATCATCCGATAAATACACCAACACTACGTCAGCTTTCGATATTAGGTAGCAGTCACAGCCAAAAACTTCTGAATAATCCTCTAAGTTGGCGTTAGTTTTAACCGGGTCCAGGTTCTTTAGGCTCAGACCGCTCAACTTCTCAATCTTCGCACAAAACTCGTCACGCCAATGATGCTTACCGAATACCGAATCCTTCGAAACCTTGCCCGCAATATAGACTTTTACTTGGCGAGCATCTACTTCCTGCGCCATCAAAGTTCGCCCCAGTTCTGGCCAATACTTGTATCTACTGTCAGTTTAACTGGCAGCTTGTGAACATTTTCCATGGTTGTTTTGAGTAGCTTAGCAGTAGTCTCGGCCTCTTCTTCGGGGCATTCAACAAGTATGGAGTCGTGAATCTGGAGCAGTATCTTGCATGGTGTTGACTCCAACTCGCGAGCCACCGCCACCATAGCCAGCTTCATAATATCCGCCGCGCTTCCCTGGAAGGGCATGTTAACGGCCGCACGCATGGCAGCCTCACGCACCATAAAGTTAGAGGACTGCGCGTCTGGCGTAGGCCTGCGCCGACCAAATATTGTCTCAACGTAGCCTTGCTCCAGTGCCTGCTTTTTAACCGACTCAATATAAGAAAGCAGTTTCGGACGGACTTTGAAATATTTTTCTATAAAATGTTTAGCCTGTTCGTATGTCATGCCCGTTGCCTGGGTTAAGCCGTGGGCGCTCAGCCCATACATGACGCCAAAATTTACGACTTTGGCATCTCGACGCATGTTTTTGGTCACCTCTTCCGGATTGCGACCGTAAATTTCTGCAGCCGTAGCCACATGCACGTCTACGTCCCGATTGAACATATCAATCAGATCGTCGTCATCAGATAAATAAGCAGCTAGCCTGAGTTCGAACTGGGAATAATCAGCGCTGACTAAGGCTTTGCCGGGTGCAGCCACGAAGGCCGTGCGGATCTCTTTACCTAGATCGCTACGTACAGGGATATTCTGAAGATTCGGGTCGGCTGAGCTCAAACGTCCTGTTTGGGCAATCGTAAGGTTGAAAGTCGTGTGTAAACGCGAGTTCTTATCCACCAGTTTTGGCAGCGCGTCTATATAAGTGCTTTTAAGTTTTGTAAGTTCGCGGTATTCAGTGATAAGGTCTATGATCGTATGCGATCCTCGTAACTTGTCCAGCTCGCTGGCAGCTGTCGAGTAGGCGGTTTTGCCTCTTTTGATTCCTTGCGTAGAAAGTTTGAGCTTGGTGAATAATACTTCAGCCAACTGGCCTGGAGAGCTTATATTGAACTCCTGGTCGGCATGACCGTAAATTTGTTGCTCAATGTCACCGATACTGTCTTCAAGCCGTCTGGACATTTCTGCCAGATGCTTGGTATCAAGCTGTATACCCTCATACTCCATTGCGGCCAGCACAGGAATTACCGGCCATTCAATCTCCTGGGCCAACTGTTCAACCTTAGGCATTTTGTGCAGTTCTTCTGTCTGTTGATCCGCTAAGGCCTTAACGATCTGAATGACTTCGCCCGCCCGTTCAATAAGCTCTTCGGTCGGAAGGTCCTCTAGTGGTGAACCATCGTAACCTAAGTCAGCGCGCGCAAGCTCAGTCAGCGACTGCTCTCTACGCAGACTGTTTAATAAAAAGGCGCCGACCAGAACATCATGGCCAACCTGCTCGAGTTTAAGCCCTAGGCTGTACCCCGCCTTTATGGTCGACTTCACATCATAACCAATTAGCTCCGCTCCCTGCAATTGCGGACCTAAGGCTTGCTGCAACGCTTTGGAGCTGATTGCTGCCAGATCAAGCGCGTAGACAGTCTTGCCATCTACGCTTAGAATCAACAGCTTGGGTTCACGACCGTGCTTGCCAGCCGCTCGACTGTGAACGTAAACCCGGGCGGCTTCCTGCAACCGGAGCTGGCCAAGTTCTTTGTCCGAATTTATGATAACCGTGCTTGTGCGGTTTGTTTGATCAAAATTGTGGCTCGGACCGTCGTGTTCCATAACTCGCATCGCCTCCGGCAGCTGCCGTACAAGTGTCCGAAACTCGAGTTTCTGCAATAAATCGCGTACCTTTACGGGATCGCATTTGCTGCCATCAACCTCTTTAAGGTCCAGCTTGATGGGTGCATCGGTCCAAATAGCAGCTAATTTTTTACTCAGATATGCCAGTTCTTTGCCTGCTTCTAATTTAGCCCGGGTACTTTCTTTGATCAGCACCAAATTATCGTAGACTCCGTCCAGTGTTTTGTACTGCTTTAGTAGCTCAATCGCAGTCTTCTCACCTATTCCGGGGACACCCGGTATGTTGTCAGACGAATCGCCCTTCAAGGCTTTAAGATCTAAGAACTGTGTTGCATCAAGTCCGTACTTCGCCGTAAAGCTGTCAGGATGGAAGAGTTCAATATTGCTAAGTCCTTTTTTAAGCGCATACACTTGGACATGCTTGTCTACCAGCTGCAGTACATCCAAGTCACTTGTAATTAACATGGTTTCAATACCCCTGGCAGTAGCTTGGACCGCCAATGCGCCCATGATGTCGTCAGCTTCATAGTCATCAAGCTCGTAAAGTGGCCAACCGAAGGCCTGCAATAGCTCATGGAGAACCGGAATCTGTTCCTGGAAATCGGGCGGTGCCGGCTTGCGTCCAGCCTTGTACTCCGGATACATCTCCAGACGCTTTCTGATATTAGTCTTGGGTTTATCCCAAGCCACTGCTACATAGTCAGGCTTAAGACGCTTAATTACTTCGAGCGCCATGACCGCGAACCCGTATACTCCACCCGTGGGCTTACCATCGCGCGTCGAAAGATGAGACATGGCATAGTAGCCACGATAAAACACGCTCTTGCCGTCTATAATCGCCAGACGCTTTCTTTCTCCGCGCTCAACTACCATAACATTAGTATACCTCTTGTAATTAATAGTAGCGATGCTTCCTTGAGGCCGTACAGTATACTGGGTATCAAGAAGCACTTAAATGGATAAAAACACTGCTCACACCAAACATTGGCGCTATCTCTACGAACGTCGCAGAAGGCGCATAAACGCACTCGGGATTAGTGCCAAGCAAATGGCCTGGAGCCAGGTTTTTTCCCTGGTCGGCTCTATCGTTGCAGGTGTATTGCTGGAAAGCAACAAAACTACGCTAGCGCTATTAGCGGGGGCATTTGTAATACTGCCGGGGATTTTTGATTTGGATGGTTCGCTCGGTGCCGTATTGAGCGCAAAGATCAATCATCGGATGGAAAATCTAGAGGCTCGGGTTTGGCGCGTTTTCATAGGGAGCACGGCTTTTGCTTTACTCGTTGCAATCTTGGCCGGCTTTATCGTGGCCGGCGTTGGTGCGACCTTGGCTACTATATTCTTCAATGCGCACTTCCGGGACGTGTTCTTAGCCGGCTTTGGAGCTATAGTCCTAAGCGCGGCAATAGGTTTCCCGATCATAGGCGCTTTAAGCGTATTTTTCCGTAAGCGGAATATGAACCCGGACGACGTCGTGGGGCCGATTGAATCATCGGTGTTTGATATTCTAACCGTCATTACTCTAACCGTGATGGTGAAGTGGATACTATGAAAAGTATAAGACTGCGCCAACTGTTATTTATTGTGCTTACTACTGCCGGTGCCTCATCCATAAGCCTGATAGGCGGCGTAGGCATTGAAGCCGTACAGGAACATATATTGCCCCTCGTGCCACTAATCATTGCCCTGCCCGCTCTTAATACGATGGTTGGTGACTATGCGGCGATTATTGCCGCTCACGCATCAGACCCGGCAGAACGCATAGCCACTAAGCGCACATTAGCTAAGGCCGTAGCTAAAGCTATATGGGTCAACATAATTGGCGTGCTGCTCCTGAGCACTATAATTGCGATGCAACGAGGCTACTTATTTACCGGGATCTTTCTGACGAAATTTGCAGCATTCGTTATCCTGTCCATGCTCGGTACCGTTTTTGCCATGTTGGTAATAACCGTTATCCTGGACAAGCTACTTGAACGCAAAAGGCTTAATCCCGATGACATCTTAATACCTATTGTTACCTCTGTAACGGACGTACTAATGCTTGGCCTGATTGCCGTGGCAGCCTGGACCCTGTTCTAAGTACTCTGCTTTACTATCAGTGGCGCTTAAGTAAGAAATGACACTCAATTATTGCGCGCGGCTTTGATTGACATCATGTACGGCTTTCACCCAACGAATTAAGGGGCTAGCTGCACTATAGGTTTTGAAGTAGCGCCTATATATTTCAGCTCTTCACTGTTTGTAAAAACTATGTAAGGGGTTCGGCCAATAGTGTACGCAATTTGATCATAACTGTGTGTAGCTGCTTGTATAGCTTTGCGTGCCTGCTCGGGAATAAAGCGGTACCCTTTTTCGGCTTCATTTTGCCATGCATGGTATCGATCAAGCTGGAAAAGCATGAAGTCTTCGAAAGCCCGGATATTGTTCTCTGCTTCTGAAGGCTGCAGACTTCGGAGCCTAAAGCGCTCCAGGTCTTCTGTGGGGAAATAGCACCGCCCGAGCTTATTGTCTTCTGCCATGTCTCTAATGAAATTAATCCACTGCATAGCCCTGCCTTGCATCTGGGCAAATGGCCATGCCTCCTCAGGCAGCTGCATTATCTTCGCCATCATAAGTCCGATTACTTCAGCCGAACCACCAACATAAGACAATGTGTCGTCAAGTGTTGCATAATGTCTACCTTCCGTATCGGCTCGCATCGACTCCATAAATGACTCAATCCATTCATGGCTAAAACCGTATTTTGTAGATACGTGAATAATATTCTTAGTCACACGCTCGTTGAGATTATCACCTTTGTTGAATGTTGTATCAAAATCCGGATCGGCCGCAGCCTCAAGCCAAAGGTCGTAGAGTTCATTGAACTGATTTTTTTGATGGGGCAACACGTCCACATAATCATCGGCAACTCGGACGAAACTGTACAGCCGGACAACGTCGTCGCGAATGTTCTTAGGGAAAAGATACGAACTCTTGTAGTAGGTTTTACTCCCCTTTTGAAAAATCGATTCTTCAAGCAGCGCCATTAGTAGTTTTAACTGTGACGGGTAAGTATGTATTCTGCAAGACCCCGTAGGCTCTGAACGCCTGATTCACTCCAACGGTCCTGCTCGGCATCTAAAGCCTTGAGAGCTATTACCACTTCTTGTTCAGCCCGCTGTTTCGCATAATCAAGTGAGCCGCTGTTCATGACGATTTCCTTGCAACGTTCAAAGTCGGTCCGTGTCAGTTGTGCGTTCCCAAGCTGCTTGAGTAAGAACTTCTTATCACGGTACGGTGCATGGTTAAGAGCGTGAATGGTAAGCACGGTACGCTTGCCTTCCTTGATGTCATCCATTTGGCTCTTTCCGATTTCTTGCTCGTCACCAAACATGCCAATGATATCGTCAGTTATTTGAAAGGCTTTGCCGGTATGTACTGCGTAATCGGTAATTGCGTCGGTATCCTGGCACCCTGCTCCGGCCAGTACCATGCCTACGTGCAATGGGTTCAGAAAGCTGTAGTGCGCTGTCTTCCATTCAAGTACACGCTCAACAACATTCTCGTCAGCACCCGGCACAAACTCGCTTAGTATGTCGTTGGTCTGCCCGTGCGCAGTCACCAGCATCGTCCGGTTAACTATACTTGTAACTTTCAGACGATTCTCCTCGGAAGCCGGTAGATTTGCAAGAATCATTTGGGCAGCATGAGCCCCACCAAGAGCGGCGTTAAGCGCCAGCGCCAAGCCGAAGTGATTAGCATCTCCTGAAAGCTCATGGCGACGGTGATAGTCAGCCAGTAACACGTGCGCACTAGGGCCACCGCGTCTCACTAGAGAGCGGTCCTGAATGTCGTCAATTATAAGAATATAGGCCTGGATCATTTCAAGAGCTCGTGCAGCCTGCAGAATCATTCGGGTATCTTTACCACCGGACATTTCATAACCCAAGCAGACCAGCGCACCCCTGATCCGCTTACCGCCGCGGCCTAGAATATCCAAGAATGTGTCGGTTGTCAGGCGCGCATAAGAACCGTATTGTTCAAGAGTACTTTTCTTAACGGCTCTGTTGTACCCAACAATGTCTTTATCAATGGATCCTTGATACTTTTTAAGCGTACGCAAGAAGGCTTGCATGTCAGTTTGGCTGGTCTTATCACTCTGCTTCACGGGCTTACTCAAGTATACGCTTGTGGTGTAATTTGAGAGCTTTTTCAGCGTCATCTTTGAAGACCTCAATATCGTTACCTTCGTTTAGTAATACGATGTCTGCCCGTTCTTTAACCGCACTCATATTGAGAGTTGCAGCGTCGCCACTATGGGTCATTTCACGCTCTTCTTCGGCGAGAAATTCCTCGAATGTCTTATCGTGCTCTGCGTGGGTGCTGGCGCGTTCATGTAGATTTCGCTGAATGCGTTCATATCGAATCCTAGGATCGGCATCTACCCAAACCAGTGTTCCGCCTAATTCATGCACGCGATCGGCTTCACCCGGATGGCGCAAACTACCCACGACGACACCCTTGTACTTGCCGGGGCTGGCATTAAAAAGTTCGATCGCCTTATCAACGATTACGCCCATACCATACTCTCTTCGCCACTCAGAACTAAGCTTGGCTTTGTGTCCGCGGTCAATCGGCCACTCGCGAGCATGCAGCTCATCAAGAAACATTTCAGTAGCCGAAGCATGAAGGTAACCGTGACGTTCAACCAACATCAAGGCAACAGTATCTTTGCCGCTACCATTAGTTCCAGAAAGACCTATAATGTTCATACTCTACTTTATGTAATCGTGAAGCTTTTTACTGTCTTTGTGCTTTCGAAGTTTAGCGAGAGCCTTGGCCTCAATCTGACGGATGCGTTCACGTGTGACTGAAAACTCCTGGCCCACTTCTTCAAGCGTATGGCTTTTGCCGTCTTCCAAACCGAAGCGAAGTTTCAGAATTTTCTGTTCGCGTTCTGTTAGGCTGCTTAGCATATCTTTCACATGCTCTTTAAGCAGCTGGCTGGTAGCTGATTCTTCGGGGCTGGCCGTGTCCTCATCTTCAATAAAGTCACCCAGTACGGAGTCTTCTTCGTCATCCCTCACACTTGCATCAAGCGAGCTAATATCCTGTTTGATCTTCATGATATGCTCGACTTTATCAACGTCAATCTCCATCGCCTCTGCAATTTCTTCATTGCTCGGCTCACGGTTAAGCTCCTGGGTTAAGCGACGCTGTGTCCTGAGAAGCTTATTGATGGTCTCAACCATATGAACGGGAATGCGGATAGTACGCGCCTGGTCGGCTATCGCACGTGTGATAGCCTGACGAATCCACCAGGTGGCGTATGTTGAAAACTTAAATCCCTTGTCCGGGTCAAATTTCTCGACGGCACGCAGGAGACCGGTATTGCCTTCTTGGATAAGGTCGAGTAAATCCAGTCCACGTCCAACGTAGCGTTTGGCAATACTAACTACAAGACGCATGTTGGCTTCCGCCATTTTATCTTTGGCACCCTTGTCTCCGGCGACAACTCTTTGTGCCAACTCTAACTCTTCTTCGGCGTTCAATAGCGGGATCTTACCGATTTCACGTAAGTATAACCTTACTGAGTCATCGGCAATGTCATCCAGATAAACAGGTTCTTCGACGTTAATTTCCTCTTCGGGCTCTTCGAGCGCCCAGTCATCAGCCAGGCCAACGGGGGCACCTTCGGTTGTGACTTCAACGCCAGCATCTGCCAATTCGGTGTAAAACGCATCAAGCAAATCGGCGTTTTCAGGCACATCCGGAATAGCATTTAAGACCTCTTTCTGATCTAGCTTGCCTTCTTTTTTGGCTTTTTCCAATAACTCCTGTTTGACCTGCTCAAGCGTAGGCTCGGCGGCATCATCCGATATGACCGGTGTTACGTCATCTCCCATTTAAGTCTCCTTAACTTCAATTATCCCTTAAGTAAGAGATCGAGGGCTCGTGCAGCCTCGAGTAATTCTTTGGTTCTTGTATCATTCGCGTCCCGTAGCTCGTTGGCTATGGCAACTTTTTTCGTTTTGACGTAGTGCTCTATCAGCCTTGTTTGCAGACGGGCAGCTTCGTATTGTAGCTCCAGCTCGTCAAGCTCTTGATAGAGTGTCTCATATTGTAACCTTATAATTTTGACATAGTCTGCAATCTGTTGCAACCTGCGCTTGGCATTTCCGCCCAGATGATTAAATGCACCATCAAAGTCAGGAAAATCTCTCATAAAGGTCAGCAGCATCTTTGCATCCTTGCTTACGAGCATGCCTTCATCAAGTTTCTCCAGGTAGGACCTGAGAGATGGCCTGTATAAACACAGACAAAGTAAGTGGTCTTGCAACTTTATATACTCAGTCTGCCTGGGGTCCGGTTGGTCTATTGGTGACTTTGGTCGTTTTAAGATACGAGACGCGGCAGGGTTTATCTGCAGTTTGGCGCGCAGTGCATCAGCGCTTACGCTTAAAAGTTCCGCCAGTTGCTGCAAGTAATGATCCTGCTCAACCGCATCGTTGAGTTGCCTGACGGTTGCAAGTATCGTGTCGCTAAACCGCCTTTTGCCATCGGCACTGTCCAGATCCATAGTTTCTTTGTAGCGGCTTATAAGCCAGTCAACAGCATATTGCTTGTCTTCAATAACCTGCTGCCAGCGTTCAGGATCTTTGCGAATAAGATCATCCGGGTCTTTGCCTTCGGGAATAGTAATAATACTAAGTGAAATATTGAGCTTACTGGCTATAGGGATGGTTCTTTCCACCGCTGCCTGGCCCGCCTGGTCCTGATCGAACGCCAGCCGAATATCAGGCGTAAAACGAGCAAGCGTCTTAAGGTGCGACTCTGTCATGGCCGTACCGGCTGTAGCAACCACATGCTTTATGCCCGCCTGGTGGCTGGCTATAACATCCAGGTTGCCTTCGGATACGACTACATAACCTTGGCGCCTTATGGCCTCTTTGGCGAGGTTAAGTCCGAAAATATGCCGGCTTTTGTCATAGAGCAAGGTTTGCGGTGTGTTTATGTACTTCGGAGCATTAGGGTCATCGTCCAAAAGACGCGCAGTAAAACCAACCACACCTCCCTGCTGGTCCATGAGCGGAACCATGATTCGTCCCCGGAACATGTCACTGGGCCTGCCAAAGCGCTTGGTTATCAGGCCGGCCTTTTGCATTATCTGCTCTTCAATACCTTGCTTCTTAAGATAATCAAAAAGTGCAGTACCGTTGTTGGGTGAATACCCCAGCCGGAACTCCAGCGCCACCGCTTTTGTAAACCTCCGCTTCTTTAGTATATATTCCAGTGCAGGTTTTTTCCGCGAGAACTGGACCTGGTAAAACTTAGCTGCCAGTTCATTTACTCTGAATAATTTTTCCTTGAGCTGACCAGTCTCCGCGCTACGGCCGCTTTGATACTGCGATAAATCAACTCCTGCTTTTCGGGCCAAGAGCTCTAAGGCGCCCTTGAAGTCCAGCCCTTCCATTTCCATGACAAAGCTGAACATATTGCCGCCCCGGCCCGATGAGAAGTCGTGCCAGATTTGTTTTTCGGGACTTACCATAAAGCTAGGCGTCCTTTCGTTGCTGAAAGGACTTAACCCCTTAAAGTTCCGACCGGCCCGTTTGAGCTCTACATACTCACCTATAACATCTTCAATGGCTAATCTAGCCTTAATCTCCTCAACAGCGTCCATGACCACATTGTACGCTACCATGATTTTTATGTTTAAATAAAGCAATGGAACCAGACCAAAACCAAAATACTTATGAATTCATAATGAACTCGGGCGCCGCCCCTAAGCGCAGCTGGCTGCCGGGAGGCAGTAAAAAGCAGAGAATAGTAATAGTCGGCATTGCCGCGGCGATATTGCTTTTTATTTTCGGGCTGATTTTCACACTGGTTTTCAGCGGAAATAACGCTACGGCCGAACAAACATTAAAGCTAGCTCAACAGCATAAAGAGTTGTTACGCATAGCCGAAATAGGTATTGATAAAGCAAGGTCCTCTAGTGCTAAGAACTTATCAACTACCGTCAAGTTAACACTTCAGTCGTCTGAAGACCAGATAACAGCCATTGCCAAGAAAGACCAAAAAGTCTCAAATGCTCAGCTCTCCGGCGGCAAAAACACCAAAGTTGATGACGCACTGATTAGAGCCGAACAAAATAACCGCTTTGATGAAGCCATCACAGAAACGCTGCATGCACAAATACGCAGTTACTTAACGCAAGTCAAAAAAGTTCATGACGCATCCAGTTCCAAAAAAGACAAGCAAACACTTACCGACTTGTACAATCAACTCAGTAAGCTTCTCCCCGCGCAGTCTAGTTAGTAATACTTGTCGGCGGTTGGCCAGTTATGCCGATCACAAGATCATAGCTGTGCCGAATGAGGGCCTGAATCTCTTCCCAGCTTAATTGGCCGCTAAGCACTATTGTATTCCAATGCTTTTTGTTAAGATGATAACCCTCCTGCACTTCCTCGTACTTTTCCCTAAGAACAACAGCTAGCTGCGGATCGCACTTAAGACTGATCCTAACCGGATCTTTACCCTCTTGAACAAGGGCGAACATTTTGTCATTTACTTTGTATACGGCGACTCCTTCCCCGAAGGGATAATCAAGTCGCGCGTTCGGCATAGAAAGCACATAAGCCTCAACTGTCTTATGGTCCATAGGATTTATTGTAACCGCTCAATGCTGTCACACAAGCAACTATCAATTATTGGGTCCGGAGGCAATTTAATGGTGGCGCGCACCACTGCCGAATGGATTATGGTAACCGTCTCCGCTAACACCGTGATGCCTGCCCTCACCGACAAGATGCATACCGGCTGCTGCCAGCTCTTCCAAACTTAGGTCTTGGCCATAAATGCTGGGTGAATCAACAGCAGTGAAGCCTAAATCTTCCAGGTCAGGCAGGTCGTAATCACCGTCATACGAGGAAACATTACCCGAAGCGCCAGCGATAGCCGATTCTCCTAAAGGCCCACATGTCCAAACTAGTTTTACACGTGCCGCTTCTGCTCCTTGCTGACCATTGATCGCTTCACCCGAAATGCCCATAACCTATCCTTTTAGTTTAGATTTAATACTTACCGTTATAATTGCGCTGGTACATGTTGTCAATTAAGTAATTATATAATTTATCTTTCACCGGACCATTCCGCATAAAACTGTTCCAGATATTTTTCCATGAATTTGTGGCGATTTAGTGCCATAGCCTTACCTGTTTTTGTATTCATCCTGTCTTTCAGTAACAGCAACTTCTCATAAAAGTGATTGATCGTAGTGCCGTTTTGAACCTTTTTATACGAATCAAAGGATGTTAGCATCGTAGGCTGCGATCCAGGATCATACAATAAGCGGCCGACCGAGCCGCCGTAGGCAAATGCGCGTGCGATACCGATTGCGCCAAGTGCATCAAGCCGATCGGCATCCTGAACTATCTTGCCTTCCAGAGTACGCATTATATGTCGGTTAGTGCCTCCCTTAAAGGAAATATGCTCGACAATGTAGGCGGCGTGTTCGGCTATATCTTTCGACACTTCCAGGTCCAGCAGCCATTCCTGACTAATCTTGGCGCCTATAGTGCTGTCGCCGTCATGAAATTTCCAATCGGCAATATCATGCAGTAAGGCTGCCAGCTCTATGACAAACAGATCACCGCCTTCTTGTGCGGCAATTGTTTTGGCATTCTCTACCACCCTCACAACGTGCCACCAATCGTGGCCCGACCCTTCTCCCTCAAGCTTAGACTTTACGAAAGACCGTGTTCGATCAACAACTTGCTTATGATTTACCATGATCTTCGAACCAATCAAGATAGAACTGCAGTTCAGCAATCGAAGCCTGAATATCATCAAACGCCCGGTGCAGATCCTGCTTCTCGTATACCACTCCATACCGTCCCTGCATTAGAACTTTTATGCTACTCACATCCAACATCCGGTAGTGAAGCTTCAGGTCGAGCGCAGGCCACCATTTACGAATAAAACCGCGATCATTATGGATTGAGTTACCGGCCAGAATTGCCGGCTCGCTGCCAAACTGCTGGTTAACTAGCTCGATCAACTCTTCCTCTACGACACCGAGCGGCTTGGCTTCATCAAGCTTTGCAAGAAAGTCGTCGCGGTTGGCCGGATACTCCTTCCACCATACGTTGGCCTGCATGCGATTAACGACCGTCTGTTGGTTACCGCCGCGCACGCGGGCTTCGTAGGAAGCTACGGTCTTGAATTGGAAGTCGGTTATCTCCACCGCCACTTCCAGTATGACGTCTTTATCCGGGTCCAGACCTGTCATCTCGAGGTCCATCCATATGAGCTTTGTCGGTATTGTATCTTTACTAGGCACGACGGTGATCCTTTTTAAATATGGGGTTCATGCGCACGAAGGTCTCCGCCCACCTAATGATAAATCCCCTGCGTTCATCAAAAATCTGCTGGACTCCTACCCAGGCCATGATCAAGGCCCCTACCCCGTCAACGATCAAGTCCTGAATAGTGTCACGAAATCCATCGACTGTTAGGTTGCCACCGAATACTAAAGCCAATCCGTACTCAAATACCTCCCATAGCGCACCAAAAGCCAGTCCTACGCTAAAGATCAGAAGGCCAATTAGCATCCTGCTGGCATGCAGTTTCTTCTGCTTTACCTTGATGTACAGGATCAAAAAGGCTATGAAGCCGATTATGAATCCCGAACTGGTGTGCAACACCACGTCCCACCACCAGAAATGATCATAGGCTCCTCCGGCTTTGCCCAAAAACACGGCCATGTACATAAAAATTACCAGTACGAAGTCAAATTCAATCGGTAAGTTTATTTTGACTTTAGATCTGACGAGCCAAGGCAGGTACATAAGCCCAAGCGCCAAGATACTGTACAAAAATGCCCAAAGGTCGCGGTAGTACAGAGCCAGACCCATGGCAACCACTACCGATAAACGCAGTATTACTAAAAGCCAATACTGAATCCGGTCATCAAGGGACTTAACGCGAGACAAGGTATGCTCAGTACTGCTCATTTCTTGGCATTATACCTTAGTGCCACAGCTGGTTCATGCTTTGCTGCCAGTTGGCGCGCTCTTCAATCGCCCTTTGCAGATCTGAGTTAGCACGCTGCGTTAATTGCCTGTATCCTCCGCTGCTGCCAATAGCTTCATATTCAAGCTTCGGCTTTATCTTCTCCAGACCTTGCTCTTCGGCCATTTCGAGACAACTGTCATCACGCGGACGACATTGGTCCCCGAATTCCAGCCACTTGGCCACATTCTCATCATATGGAAGCGTCATAGTGACGGCAATGCTTAAGCCGCGGTTCGTTTCATAGTCAAGCTGGTCAAAGATAAAGTTGCCTGTCGAGTAAACAATTAATTTACCTTTATACACCTCCGTATTTTGTACCCAGTGGGGGCTATTTCCGATTAGAAATTCGGGCCCGCGGTCGATTATTCTGTGTGCGATACGCACTTGTTTGTCGTCAGCTCTAGGCTGGTACTCGGTCCCTACCTGCATAAAGGCAAACACTGGCATAACCCGAACATAACGGTCCATAACTTCAATTTCTCCTGGCTCAGGATCGTATTCAAAGTAGTGCCAGGCGCAGAATGCTATCGGCAGCTTGCCTTTTACTTCTGTTTTGTCCTTCTTTTGTAGCCGGACCGGCCATGCCACTACTTTACAAATATCATCCTTTACCCGGGGGCTGTAGTTGCCCAACGTCTGTATACCGCCTTCTTCCAGCAATCTGACCGTTTCTTCATATCCCTCTTCGCCCATGTCGCGGGTGTGGTTATTGGCTATATTGGCAACTATAGTGCCGAATTGGCGGCGCATAGCCGGTACGAACTCCGGACGACAGTTAAAGACAGTGTTTGCGACCTGTTGCCGGTAGGGTATGTTGTTCGTAGTCATGGGGCACTCGTGGTCGAACTCCCAAGCATCATACTGTTCCGGGTTAAAGGAACTGAACTTGCTGAATGGCTGGTTGTAATCAATGCTGCCGTCAGCCTGGCGGGCTTCGTTTTCCACGGCACGGGCAATGACAACAGTACCGCTGAATAAATACTTGCCATTCACAGACTCGTACTGCAGTTCTTTTTTAGTCTCGCTGTTTTGAGATATAAGCGGTACGTTTACCGGAGCTTTGCCTGAACGCAGCAGCCAAAAGCCGGCTGCAGCAGCAATAAGCAGCAATGGCACAATCAGCCAGCGTTTTGATTTCTTCTGTGGCCGTCTGTACGACGGCCTATATGTGTCATACCTCATATATACTGATACAAGTATGTCATATAGAAGACTCCTTATTCCAGTCATTTTAGTGGTCGCGCTTCTCGGTGTAGCTTTATTTTTCTTCCGTTCTCCGGCTGACATGCCGGCACCTTCAAACCACCAGCAGCAAGAACCTGCGCCGAACCAAACCGAACTCGAAAACCCTGAATCTGAGCAGCCCGTTACCAGCTTTAATAAGAATCAGCATTCCATAGATGAGCTCGGCAGTATTTGGCAAATCGTGAACAAAAAACGCGCCCTGCCCGCTAACTATGTGCCCAGCGACTTGGTCGTACCTGATGTCAGGCTGCGCTTAGCTGCCTCTCACGAACAAATGAAAATCAGGAAAGTCGTTGAATCCGATCTTGCAGAAATGTTTAAGGCAGCGCAGCAAGATAGCGTGACGCTGGTATTCGGCAGCGGCTACCGTTCATATGCCCTGCAAAAACAGTTTTATGACAGCTACGTGGCTCGTGACGGCCAAGCTGAAGCCGATCGCTACAGCGCTCGTCCCGGTACGAGCGAACATCAGACAGGATTGAGTTTTGACGCGACCTCAACCAGCGGCAAATGTCATCTGGAAGTCTGCTTCGAGAACATGGACGAAGGAAAGTGGATAAAAGCAAATGCCCATAAATACGGTTTTATAATCAGGTATCCTGAAGGCAAAGAAGGAATAACTGGCTATCAATATGAACCTTGGCACCTACGTTATGTAGGCCGTGAACTAGCCGCCGAGATTAACCGAACCAATCAAACTCTAGAAGAATTTTTTGATCTTTAGCTACTTACCACTGCGGCGATGCGCCTTCGGCTTGGCCGATAACTGAACCAGGCCCTACCATTCTAACCGTTGTATCTAGTGAACAACCGCCTAAATGTTCAGCTACTCTCGCAGCGTAAGATGGAAAATCTAAATCTTCTGCCACTATAAACGTATCCGAGTCAAAACCAATGTCCATTGTGCCATCCGGGTGATGCTCGATAGAGGTAGGATTGTGATAATATGTTTTGCTGCCAACAAAGGATACCGGCAAGGGCAGGTCGTCTAATTCGTCGGCCGTAAGCGGCGGGCGAAAACCCAGGTAAAAGTAATCACTCGTTTCTCCCAACATTACTTCTCTAAGCTGCTCTGTGGTGTTCCCCATCATCTACTCCTCGCGTTATACTTGTTATTTTTTATCAACTGCTTACTGTTTGCAAGCAGGAGCATAATCAATATTCCGTTGATGTAATAATCGGAACTTCTGTGAATTTGTTCAATAAAGCTTTGATGCGCTCAGCTTGAACTTCTACTGTAGTATTGTGGTGCGATTTGGCAATTAGGTTAGCTGCTTTATCTAGTGGGACCATAGTGAAACTGTGACGTGCAAGCAAATCAGCCTGGTTATGGCGAGCTGATTGTTCAGCCGTCCATTCGTAATGCTGGTAAACCGGCATGAAGCTGATTTTAGTAATTTTCTTACTCGACGTGTCTATGTCCATAACTGCGAAACCGCCTATCAGATTCTCTATCTCAAGCTGAGAGTTTAGAAAATTTCCCAGAGAAAACCAAACCGGCACTTCTCTGCCATCGGTTGCTTTGACAAGTTTTACCGGTTGCAAGGCGTGTGGGCCATGGCCTACTATGGCGTCTGCCCCGGCGTCCGCTAACACTTGAGCTATCTGGTCCTGTTGCGCATTTATGTCCGCTGAATATTCCGTACCCCAACGCATACTGATCAACACGAAGTCCGCGTTCTCTTGTGCGGCGGCAATATCTGTTTTGGCCGCGGCTTCGTTATACATATCAACCCCGTAGGAATTGCCTAAAGGTTTATTTGTATAAGTCGTATAAGACAGGAATGCGAATTTCATCCCCTTCACGGTAAAAATACGCTGCTTTTTCTGCTCTTCGGGCGAGCGGTTAGCGCCGGCCACCGCCAATACGTTCTGACGATCGTCCCAAGCAGCTACGGTAGCATCAATCAAAGCCTGTCCTTTGTCATTAGTATGGTTAGTCCCCAGATTAATGACGTTGCATCCAACCCCTTCAATGCCCCGGGCAAACTCTATGGGCGCGTTAAATACCGGGTAGCCGCTTATGCCGAACTGCTCTCCACCGGCGGGTGTCGCTTGGTTACAGAAGCGTATATCTGCCTTATCAAAGTAAGGCTTCATGTCTGACATCAAGCGCACATAGTCGTAACCTCCGCCTGCCTGCCTGGCATTCTTGTTAATAGATTCATGTCCGATCATGTCGCCTGTCGCAACAAGACGAATAGATGCATCGTTTTGCTGCGTCCGGCCCTGGAGCGGCTCAGCCGGAGCCTTAGGCCCAGTTGTCTCCAAGCGAGAACGTATATTGCGGTTTTTAATATATACGGCGGCACTCGCACTCCCGGCACCGATTAACAAAATCAGCACTGTCAGCACTACAGGCCAGCGTCTGCGTTTTGGCTTAGGCTGGTACTGCCGTTCAGTTGCGTCTTGCTGCCTCAAAGGAGCCTCAACTCTAGAAGATGCACTTGCCGGTGTACGCGGAGGAGGTGCCGGTTGGTACGGTTCTGGCTGCGGCGAAGGACCAGCAGCGTCACGCTTACGCAATCGCTCGTAAATGTCGTCCATAAAAAACGTCTCTTAAACCCAAAGTTATATCTTGATTATCGTGTTTATGCATTATACCTTTTTGTCACCGGGTTTAAAATCCAGGGCGCAAGAGTTAACACAGTAATGTTTGCCTGTCGGTGAAGAATCGTCCTCAAACAAGTGCCCCAAATGGCTGCCGCAACGGGCACATTGAATTTCGGTTCTATGCATGCCGTAGCTGTCATCGTCCACTAGCCGCACAGCACCAGAGTCTAGCACTTCTGCAAAACTTGGCCAGCCGGCTAGAGTTGGTATTGATGTGTCGTATTTATGCTGGCTGCTAAAAAGCTCGGTGCCGCAAGCCGCACATTTGTATACACCGTTGCCCAATTGTTTTAGATATTTGCCAGTAAACGGCCATTCCGTACCTTTTTCGCGCAGTATGCGGTACTGCTCGGGCGTGAGTTTCTTTTTCCACTCTTCATCGTTTAGCTGCATGGAGGTTAGGCTACTCTTTCTTCTTATCCAAACGGTCCAGCTTAAGGCCTTTAACGACAAAGTATACAACCGCGGCCACAGTCATAAAGCTTATAAGCACAGCTACAAAAGCTCCGTAACCAAAGTCAGCCGTCTTGCCAAAAAGCGAAAGGCTAAAGGTCTTCTCGGCTAATGTACCGCTCCCCGGCAGAATAAGGCCAAGCAAAGGATTGATAAAGCTGGCTACTGTTTGATCAACCAGTGTTTTCACTTGTGTACCGAGGACAAGACCTACGGCCAGCCCCACCACTCCCTGCTGGCGAACAAACGTCATGAAACCTTGCAAATGGCCCCTAACCCTGGGGGCGGGAATCTTCTCAAGCTCTTCCCTCGCTGCTTCTACGCGTTTTAGTACCTCAGCCTTAGTTGGTTGCGAGCTCATTATTTACTCCTTTTCGCCTCTAGTATACGCCGGATTGCCAAACTGAAAGCCGCCTCTTTGAGCGGTACCTTATCCTTCTCGGCCACGATCATAGCTTCATTAATAGCAACGGTCATATAGCGCTCAAGTTCCGCATTCACCCGATCCCGTGACCATTGTTCCAAATTCTTATTTTGTCGCCATTCCAGATAACTGACTATTACACCCCCGGCATTAGCTAAAACATCCGGAATAATAAGTATGCCCTTATGTGTCAGATAGTTATGCGCCGCCTCGTTAACCGGACCGTTGGCAAGCTCTAGAATGTACTTTGCGCGAATGCTCTTCATATTTTCTTCTGCCACGACATCGCCCAAAGCCGCCAGTACCAGCACGTCTACATCCTCGGTTAATAGCTCTTCATTGCTAATTTTTCGCGAATTTGGCAGCTTGTAGTCTATAAGCCGGTTGCCGGATTTTTTAAAAGCATCCAACTCGCTTGCCACAAGGCCGCCCGAGCGGTACAAACCACCGCTCGAATCAGTTGCTGCGACCAGGCGCCAGTTGGGATGCTCTCGCTCAGCTATTTCGGCAAAGAATGAACCAACATTGCCAAAACCCTGCACACCTATGGTTATTGGTATGCCGCCTTTCTTCAGATGCTTCAGGACTTCACGCAGGGCAATAACACCACCACGGCCCGTGGCCTCTTCTCTACCCTCACTGCCCCCGTTTTTAAGAGATTTGCCGGTAAAACTTGCTCGGCTTGTATCGCCCGTAAGACGCTCGTACTCGTCAACCATCCAGTCAATAACCGTAGCGTTGGTATTAACATCCGGAGCCGGAACATCTTTGTCGGGACCTATATGTGGCGCCAGGCTAGCGGCATACTTGCGGGCTAACTCTTCTAACTCTTCCTTGGTTAGTTCTTTAGGATTTACGGCTACACCGCCCTTCCCACCGCCAAGCGGTAAGCCCACAGCCGCGGTTTTCAGGGACATAAGCGTAGCTAGAGCTTTCACTTCTCTAAGGTCTACCTCGGGGTGAAATCTGATGCCTCCTTTATAAGGGCCTAACGCGTTATTGTGCTGTACCCGGTATGCCTTATGAGTACGACCATTGCTCAAGGCTATCTCAAATTCGTGTTCGGCATCAGTATTGAGCAAATAATCAATCTCTTCTTGGTCTAGGTCTAGGCGTTTGCCTACACGCCGAATAAGTTCGTGAGCGGTTTCAAGCACGGTAACTCCCTACGTTTCGTACTAATGATTGTACTTCATAATAGCGTGTAGCGGGCTAGAAAATCTTCCGCGCGGTAGCCAATGATGCGCCTGTGATCGGAATCAAGCCTTTCCAACCTTTGCACCATAACCCTGGTCTGAGGATAACGTGCAAGCAGAGTACGGTGGCGTTCTACAAAACGCCAGAAAAGACCATCCCACACATCCGACCATACACCTCGTTCATAATGGCCCATCTGTAGTATGTAGTGACTGGAACTTATGCTCGGCCTGACAAGCAAGCTCTCGTCCGCAAATTCAATTGCGCCGTAAACTGTCGGCACCGTTACCCAATCATAAGCATCAATAAACAGCTCGCTAAACCAACGGTGGACTTCATCCGGATGGATCTCCGCCAGCAGCATTAGGTTGCCCACTATCATCATTCGCTCATTCTGATGTGCATAGGCGTGCGCATTAATCTTCTTCACCACATCATCAAACGGCGGGATGGCTAGATTGCCGCCGTACCAAGCTCCGGTTAGTTTGCGATGGTGTTTGAAAGTATTGCTCCGCCTTAGCGCAGTTTGACGCGTCAAATACATGCCGCGCAAGAATTCGCGCCTTCCCAGAATATGACGTATAAAGCTTTCCAGACTTTGCAAAGGCACCGGGTGCTTCGCATGACGCTTGAGAGCTGCTTCAATGACCTGCTGTGGGCTAAGTAAGCCTATATTAAGACTGCCGGCAATCGCACTATGGTAAAGCCACGCCGCCTGTCCGTCCAAAGCATTCTCGTAAGGCCCGAAGTGCTCCAGGCGATTGGCAATAAACTCTTCCAGCCATTTTGCGGCTTCTTCGTGACTGGTCGGCCAGATGAAATCAGTACTTCCGGGATTATCGGAAAAGTGCTGATTAACGAACTCTGTTGCCTCATGAACGAAGACGTTATCGCCATATACTTGAAAGCTGGGTAAGGCCTGGCCCTTCGGTAGGCGTTCATTCTTCTCAGGCTCCAGGCACCATTCACCACCTACGGGTTTGTAGTCATCGCCTATAAGTATATTGAAGCGTTCTCTTTGCCATTGATAAAAGTCAGCGAACAGTTTCGGGTGGCTCTTCACCAGATACTGACGCACATCCGCGTCTTTGAGATAAAAGTTAGGACTTGGCAAAAATTGCAGCTCAGGCGAATCAGGGTGCTCTCGCCGAGCCTCAAGCAGGCGCCGAACAAGCGTATCGTTCATCGGGTCGATTATGTATAGCTGCTCGAACTTCTTGGCCCTAGATAAGATGTCGCTACTGTCATAGAGCACGTCCAGATCTATGTACTCTACTTCGTATTTGCCCGGCCATAGGACCTCTTCTACATAGCGGCGCATGCTGGCCCGGTGCAGAATCAGCTTTTGCTTATGTAATTTAAGCGGAAACTCCCGATCCGTACCGAAAAACAAAGGCTCCTCTACTAGGATAATGGTGTCGACTTGCGGCAACACCGACACTGGGAAAAGTTGGTTAGGATATAGAACTAGCGCGGATTTCATAGGTTATTTAGCGCCATTATACCGCTTTTGCTTATCTATGCGATATCACATGTGGCTGGGGGCTGGAATATTTAGAAGAGTCAGACCCTTTTTCAAAGTATCTGCATATGCTTCAACCAGCCTTATGCGCACGTTTTCGCGCTCATCACCGATGACGCGGTTGTGCTCATAAAAGCTATTGAACGTCTGGGCAAGCTCATATAAATAAGTGCAAATGTGGTGCGGCATGAGCTCTTGAACGGCATTGTCGATCACCTCGGCATATTCGCCGATCTTTCGAAGCAAACTTCTCTCTGCAAATTCCAGATTTCCATCTAAGGCATCGGCGCTCGCATCTTTTTGGGCTTTACCTAAAATACTCTTGGCCCTGGCATGGGCATACTGCAAATACGGACCGCTGTTGCCAAGCAAGCTGACTGATTCTTTAGGATCGTAAATGATATCTCCGCCGATGCGATTCTTTAAGAACGCATATTTGACTGCGGCCAGTACGGCGCTTTCATCATCTTTGCCATGGATCTCTTGATTGGCGGCGGCTGTGACGTTTAAAACTTCGGCGGCCGGAATGATATTGCCTTTTCGGCTGCTCATTTTGACACCGCCAGCTAACCTTACCATCCCATGGGGTATGTACTTTGAAGCCTTGGCCAGCTCCGGCAGAAACTGTTCGATAGCTTTCAGCATTACTGCCATATACTCTTGCTGTTCGTTGCCGGTAATAACCACCGACATGTCAAAGTCATAGTCTTCTTTCTTTTTGATGATCAGGCCTACTTCCTTGGCTTCATACGTCGGCAGACCTTCGCTGTTGATAAATACACGAGTGTGCAAACCGTATTGTTCGCCCCGAAAGACAATTGCCCCTTCTGATTTTTCGAACACGCTGCCAATATGCTTCTGAACGGTTTTCAGGCCAAGCTCGGAAACTTCGCTTTCGGGATAGTACTTTTCCATCTTGGTGCCCAGGCGTTCATAAAACACGTCAAACGCATCATAGCTCCATTGCCGGCATGCCCAATAAATTTGTGCAAGCGTTGATTCCCGATCATTATCGGCATGGATTTGATAAATTTTTTTGTTGAGAGTCACGATCTCGGCTTTCGCTGCCTCGTTTTCGTCATAGGCACTATTGCCTGCTACATACATGGCGCTCAACCAGCTTGAACGCTCCTCTTCTTTGATCTGCTCTAATGCGGCTGGGTTTTCTCCGCCCAGTGCTTGCAAAATAGCCCATATGGTTTTACCTACATGCAAGCCGACATCTCCACCATAGTTGACCCGGTGCACCTCTGCTCCAGCTATCTCCAACAAACGAGCTATGGCATCTCCGACTACCGTAGTGTAAACATGGCCAGCATGCAGTACCTTAAACGGGTTAGGATCGGAGTATTCGGCAACGATTTTTTGTCCATCCATACTCCTCAGTGGCTCGGCACCGGCCAAGCTCCATAGTGCATCATCGCTGAGTTTTATGTTAATAAAACCCGGACCCGCAATGGTGATTGTCGACACTGAATCCGATAACTGTTCACTTAACACTGCAACAAGCTCTTCAGCCACCTCACGCGGATTCTTGTTCAGCTTTCCTGCAAGTTGCATGGCCACATTAGTCGCATAATCGCCGAATTGTTCATCGGGACGGGACAGCTCAGTAGTAACTTCCTCATCGAATAATTTTTTACAAGCAGTTTCAATGGCAGTCTTGATAGTTTCCATATACGCGCCTCAGTATAACACCTAAGAGACCTTGTTCGGTGGCGTCTTCGCGGACACCAGCTGCCAAATAACCATATATAAAGAACCGAGTACTATGAAAAAGGTGGTGGTCGTAACAAAAAACTGCGGGTCGGCTGACGGGTTTATGATACGGTCGGACACATCAAACAGTATGCCAGCAGGGTTCACCAAAACATCCCAGGTGTTCCAGCGCAAGTACCGCCCAAGATAAATCGCAAAGCTGCAGGCCAGCAGCACTAGTCCGATGATGATATGGGCATCCTTTCTTCGAATACGGCCAAGAAGCGCTTTATGGACTAAAAATAAGCTTATGTAGCCCACGATATAGGCATTACAAATAAAGGAGAAGAACATAACCACGTCATATAGCAAGCCGACTTCACCGGTAGCGTGCAAATGTATAAGATCGCTTACTAAATAAAAACTGTTGGGCAGGAAACCAAGCCATAGCGCCGTAATTATCAAATTAGGAGCATCAAGCCATGAGCTCTGCTTTAGTCGCTGGGCTAGCCACCAAGCTAGCAAGAGCGGTACCCAGGCCAGAAACAAATTCCAAAGCAGGAATGCATAGCGGTTATTACCGGCATCAATAGCTCGCGCAACAAACAGCCCGACACTGACAAAACTCGAGAGTAGTAAGGTTAGAATAAGCCTCTTTTGGGCGCCGCGCCTAAGCTGAGACATAGGAGGTATTATATCAATAAGGTGCCTTGTCTGTTAGCAGCCGTAAGATCGCGGGCATTCCTACTCTTATTCATTCGAACATGTTTACGTGTTCATATTGGATAGTACTTACGGCAAGTCTGCGGAAGAACTATCAGTATGCCCATAGTTTATAATGAGGAGTAATGAATACCACTACTCGGGTGCTCGACGGCCTGCGCGGCAGCGTTAAGCTAGTCATGAATTATGTTGCGCGCTTGCTGAACTCTGTAAGCGGCGGACGACTTAAGCCTACCCATATAACTCTGGCCGCCGTGCTAGGGCATATGCTTGTCGCCTATCTCCTAGCCACTCGCCACCCTATATGGGCGGGAGGCCTTCTTATATTTTTTGGCTTGTTTGATGCTCTGGATGGAGAACTGGCCAGGTTACAGCAGCGGGTCACACCAGGCGGTATGTTGCTGGATTCTGTAAGCGATAGAGTAAAAGAAATAATGCTTTATATTGGAGCAGCTTACTTTTTTGTAGTACTAGAGTATCCTTATGTGGCTGTTTGGGCCGTTGCCGCATGCGGAGCTTCAGTTCTAGTCAGCTATACCAATGCCTGGGGAGATGTAGTGCTGTCAACGCATAGCAGCAAAAAACACGAGATCAATAAATCCTTAAGGACCGGCTTGATGACTTATGACGTACGTATATTCTTGTTTATTGCCGGACTCTTAACCAGCCTCTTGCCGGAGGTGCTTATTATCATTACGGTACTTTCTGCGTTCACGGCTCTTAGCCGAGTTATCCAAACCCTTCGAAAGCTCTAGCGTATGTACAAAATCGATCTGCACACTCACTCTGTTGCTTCCCCAGATGGAGGTATTTCAGCTGACCAATACCGGGCTGCCCTGTCTAGCGGTCTTGTCGACTATGTAGCCATCACCGACCATAATCGAATAGATTTTGCGCTCAGGCTTCATCAGGAAATAGGCAGCCAAATTATCGTAGGTGAAGAAATTATGTCATCAGGCGGCGAGATTATCGGTCTGTTCCTGACTAAACCTGTAGTTTCCGGGCTAACACCGCAAGAAACCATGCGACAAATCAAGGCTCAAGGGGGGCTTGTTTACATACCTCATCCCTTCGAAACAGTGCGTAAGGGCCTGCCATCTGCGGTACTGGAGGAACTTTATGATCACATAGATATGGTGGAGGTCTGCAACGGCCGCGCCTTTCTACAGAACCGTAGTCAGCAAGCGGTAGTATGGTCAAGACTCAATAATATTCTGCCTATAGCCAGCAGCGATGCGCACGGCTTAAGAGGCCTCGGTAAAACATTCACGTCTATTGATCATCTTCCTACCCGAGAAAATATTCTGGAACAGATGGTGAACGGCAAACTTTTAACCGAACGGCCAAACTTGCGGGCACTCCTATACCCTAGATATCACCGCATTCACAAAAAAGTACGGAGATACGCATGAACGAGTGGTGGGAAGCATTTTGGTTCTTTTTGCCGGCCGGTATTGCCAATTTAGTGCCCGCGCTGGCAGCAAAAGTCCCGGGCCTCACTACCTGGAATACGCCTATGGACTTTGGGCGGTCGTGGCGCGGTATTCGCATATTTGGTAATCATAAAACATGGCGGGGCATCGTTTCCGGAACATTTCTGGCAGCCCTGGTTGGCTTGTTCCAGTACCGTTTTATTGCACACAGTGCCGAATCTACTGGCTTCATAATCACCGCTACCGCCGCTATGGGCTGCGGTGCTTTGCTAGGTGATGCGCTCAAGAGTTTCTTTAAGCGGCGGCACAGGATAAGTGAGGGCAAAAGCTGGTTCCCTTTTGATCAGATTGATTACATTGCCGGCGGGCTGGCCCTGGTTTTACTGCTAGTAGATTTAACGGCTGCGCAGATAGCCCGGATATTTGTTATCTACTTCGTGCTGCACCTGGTCGTAGGATACGTGAGTTATCTGGCAGGATTCAAAAAGACACCGGTTTAACCTGCTTTCACAAATGCCTCGACAGACCATCCACCAGTAATAAAGCCTTCATCAAACGAACTAAACAGGCCACCTGTTTGTGAGGGCATCTCCCTAAGCGCCTCCATCTTTTTTTGCATCAGACTCGGCGGAAGCTCAAAACATATATCACAGTCCTCACCCTTTACGACCGGAGGCTTATCAATGTTATAAAAGATGTTTAGCTTCTTATCGGCAGACTGCAAATACTGCCGGTACTTCTGCTCTTCTACGACAGCATGGAATATCTGTATCGGCTTTCTTGAATTGTTCATAGCTTGCGCTACCCATATCGAAACGGCGGAGTGATCTGGATGCCCCGTAAGACCGTCCGGGCCAAAAGTTATAAAAGTGTCAGGCTGGTACTTCTGGACTAATTCCACAATGCACTCTACTGCCTTATTGGTGTCCGCTTTGGCACAGCCGCCGTCCGGAAAATCAAGCCAGTGATGATGTTTAACGCCTATTACCTTGAGAGCCTTTGCCAATTCGTTTGCCCTGATTGTAGACATTTTAGCTAATGGCCAACGGTCAGGGTCTTGTGATCCGGCCTCACCTTTAGTGGCGGTTACACAAATTACCTTTTGCCCGTTTGCGATAGCCGCAGCAAACAAGCCTGCAGCCAAAAATGATTCGTCGTCCGGATGTGCCCAAACACCCATAATAGTACCGAGACTTTTAATATCTTCAGCTGTGGTCATATTCTTATTCAGGCAGCCTCCCTGCCCGTCAAGTTTAGCAATTTTATTTGTACCGGTGCGTCTTCTGCAGCAGCTATAGCCGGAGCAAACAGCCCGCTCTTTTCCAATTCGGCCTGACGCGGGAACAAATCGTCATAAACAGCTTGAGCAAGCCTTTCATCAAATAACACTGTAGCCTGCATAGCCTGCCCTACGTCCCATGCGTGAATTAGTTGGTCGGCGCCTACTTCGCGTATATAGGTCATAACAGGCACATCGCCGTACGATAAATGAGCAACACCGCTTTCCTTAGCAGCATGCACAGCCACTGTAGCGGCATCGGCGGCATGCTGCCAGGCAGAGGCGGCATCAGTTCTTAGCACATCGCCCTCATAACGATCTCCAACCTCTTGAATGGTTTTGCCTTTTATTATCTCGGGCACCCATAGAAGTTCGTAGACCATGTGATTAAGTAAAGTGCGCAAGTTCCACTCTGTACAGGGCGTGGGATTACCGAGATGTTCCGGCCTGATGTTACGTATACACGAGGTAGCATGCTGAATCGCTTTGGCAAATAAATCCTGAGTTTGCATAACCGTACCTCGCTGTTACATAACTAATTATTGAGCTCCGCCTTAAGTTTTTCAACTAAGTCAACCGGTGTCGGGTTGAGCCCGTTAAGAAGCGCCAGATAAATACTCACATGATCCCCTAGCGCACTTGTCCAGAGTAGCTGCTTTAGAACAGTATCACCGCGGGGCTCGACCACTATTGGTGCCGGCCGCTTTCCTGATATAAGTCTCTCACTTACGGTAAACCGCTTTTGTACACGAGGATGTTCAAGCTGAGAACGAATCTCTACTACCGCGAAAGGCTTGTTCACGGGGTGACTTGACCAGCCGATAAACTCATTGTGATTGAATTCAGGGTATTGATTCCACCAGGCCAGGTTCTTGGCGTTTTCGTTCATGCATATTTTCCACTTGTTGGCAGACGGAGCGAGCACCGGACCGCTGTAAACAATAATTGTCTTACCTACGAGCTCCAGCGCTATCTGTTTGGCAAGGTTCGCACTTGTAGCCACATCGGCTTTCCACTGAGTCATTTCTTCGGCCAGCCAGTCAGCTGCACCCGCGAGCTCGTCAATACGGCTTTTATCGATAAGTCCGACTTCACCGAACAATTCCGTAAAGGCTTTCAGGAAAAAGAATGATGACATGCGGGGCTGTATGCCGCCCGGAATCGTATACAACGGATAGTCATTGGACCGCGCTTTCTCTGCCAAGTCCCCTCCCGCTGCGATCACTACAATCTGGGCATTCTTATTTTGCGCCTCGGCTAGGGCTGACAGGGTCTCTTCCGTCGTGCCGGAGTAGCTTGAAGAGATAACCAGTGTCGACTCATTAACGTAATCTGGCAGATTATAGCCGCGAACGATTTCGAACGGTAACGGCAAGCGCGGCCATGACTGCAGGAAAACTCCCGGGAGCGCTGATCCGCCCATGCCGGCTAGAATTACGTTTCTGAGCGGCGCTTGTGGTTTGACTGTCACGCTAAAAGCATGTTTGAGCTGTTCTGATTGTTTCCCGGCCACCCCGAGCGCATCATCAGAATCACGGTTATGAATGTATTTAAGATCGTCGAGCACGGTTCCTCCATCTTGCTTTTGTTTACTCAGCACGTTTGCTATAGTACCTATTGTAATTCAAAACCATTAACGATGGTTACTTTAGGGGGTGGTTTGATGTTCGGTAACAACGATCAACAGGACCAGCAGCAAGACGGCGGTAATGACGGCTTTGGTACTCCAATGCCGGCAAGCCCTGTAGCTGACGGTTCGCTTAGTAGCGATAATCCTACTAATGGCAACGCTCATGATAACAACGGGTTTCTTCAGGACGTATCGGCGCCGGCCGTATCCCAAAATGGAGACAACTCGCTTACGGGCACGGCGACTTCCGGCAATGCCGACGATCTTTTAAGCATCAAGCAAGGAGCGCTGCAGCAGCTTTCTCCGTTGGTAGGCCACTTAGACCAAACACCAGAGGAAAAGTTTCGCACTACCATGATGATGATCCAGGCATCGGATGACCAGAGCTTAATAAAAACAGCCTACGAAGCCGCACAGAAGATCGGTGATGACAAAGCTCGCGCGCAGGCACTGTTAGACGTTATCAACGAAATCAATTACTTTACACAGCAACACAACAAGTAGATTAGTTCCGTTGACCCGCTGATCAAACGGACTATGTATCTAGCTTTTTGATTTGGCCGTGCTTATTGCATAGTGAAGCGCGCTCGCAGCCATAGTAGTCAAGACGAAAACTGCTACGACATCCCCTGGGCCAGTACTTGGCAGTGGTCCCGTTCGGGGAGTATTAGTAGCTGTTGGTGTGCTGGTGGTTGGCTGATTAGACGGAGTTGAAGGCGTAGAGGAACGTGGTTGTTCGCTTGTCGGCCTCTGCGCCGTTTCGTTGTTTTGAGTTTGGCTGGAATTTTCGGGGGCAGAAGTTTCATTTTCAGCTGAAGGTGAAGTTTCGGGTGCTGACTGCTCGCTCTCGGATTGCTCACTTGAGTTTGAGGCTTGCTCTGACTCTTCTTCATTTTCTCTCGTCTGCTCAGTTTGCGTAGTACCACTCTCGCCATTATTGTTGAAGATTTGTCTGTATACCCATCGGCCGCCGAAGAACAGGCCTACAGCCAACAAGACAGTTACTACTAATGTGGCAAAAGCAAGTAGCCAAGCAACGCCGACGCGCTCACGCCGTTCGGCCTGGTAATACTCCTGTATCTCGGCTGGTACTTCTTCCTGGTTCTGTTGTTTCCGCTTGAATAACGCCATGATTTTCTCCCGAATAGCTCTTACTACCATAGTACAAAGTAGCTCTTTTAGCAAGATTTAGGTAAAAACACATTATGCTTTTGCTTGTTACTGGTACACTAGGGCTAGCAAATGAAAACCTGCCCCTTGTGCAAGCACACCCTTACGATTGAGCGCGACAGCTACTGGCGCTGTTTGTCCTGCGGCGCCTATCAACGCAAGGCTCGCTTATGGGGGAAAATCCTTTTGTGGCGGCAGGACAAAGGTTGGATATGGCGTCTGGTGCCTTTAAGCCTGCTTGTGCTGATTTTTACCAATTTACTGCGTGACCCAATGTTTTCGGGAGCTGGCCATTGGAACCCCTTTGGTTATTTTGACCTCGGTTTCCATGAGCTCGGGCATGAGCTCTTTCGGCCTTTCGGTGAATTTATGAGAGTTGCCGGTGGTAGCCTGCTGCAGGTACTAATGCCGATACTCTGGATCATAGGCTTTTTGCAAGTGCGCTGGTATTTTGCTAGTGCTTTATGCTTCGGCTGGCTTGGAAGCAGCCTATTTGGCGTGGCCGTGTATGCTGGGGATGCTTTTGTTACAAAGTTGCCACTTGTAAGCTTGGGTAATATTGGCGAAGAAGAGGCCCAAGGCCACGACTGGGAATACCTCTTCCAGCACACGAATAACTACCGAATAAGCACCATAGATAATACCGCTCAGTTCCTTCGTATATCCGGTACGGTTTTCCTGATCCTAAGCATACTACTATGCTTAGCCCTTATCATCTTGATAGCCCGCAAGAAAAAGTCACCTGAGCTAACACCTAATCCGTCAAAGAGTTAGAGTTAAGGAAGTTCGCTCTGTCAGAAGGTAGCTAGAAATCAAAAGAAGTTCGAATTTACTCCAAACTTCTTTTTCCCCTGCAAGAGGAGAGCAGCCCGACAAAATGTTCGCTGTACAGCGAATCATTTTGCCGGAGCAATGAGGATACAAAGCTCCCTTACGTGTTTTTGGGTAGAGCAACAAGTCTGATTTAGAGGGGAGCAGGAGCGGTTTCGACAAAGGCGAAATCCGAATTTATTTCGGAAGCTCCGATGAGGGGAGATACTCTCTCCTCATAAGGCGCTAGCCGCCCTACATCATCCCCATTCCGCCGGGCATACCGCCGCCGGCTGCCGCTGGAGTTTCTTTCTCAGGTACGTCTACAACTAAGGCGCCCATGGTCATGCTGGTTCCGGCAATCGAAACGGCATTCTGAATAGCTTCCTTAGTGACGCGTGTCGGATCGACGACGCCCACGGTTTTAAGATCGACAAGCTTGGTCGGCTCATTAACGTCGACACCCTGCCCCGGCTTAGCAGCCTTGACAAGAGGCAACCATTCATCAGCATTCAGCCCGGCGTTGTCCAAAAGAATACGGAAAGGCTGCTCAAGTGCGCTTCTCAGCAGCTGGGCACCCGCAGCTGTAGAATCGTTACCAACAATTTTGACTTCTTTTGCCAGGTTAATAAGCGTTACGCCACCGCCAGGCACAATACCCTCATCGAGCGCCGCCTTAACAGCAGCTACAGCGTCATCAACGCGGAACTTCTTTTCCTCGATTTCGGTCTCGGTCGCACCACCCACCTTAATTACGGCCACCTTACCGCTCAGTGCAGCCCGGCGCTTCTCGAGATTTTCCTTGTCATATTCGCTGGTAGCGGCAACGACCTGAGCATTTATCTGGTCAATGCGCGCCTTAACTTCACTGACAGAGCCGTCACCCTCGATAATGGTGGTCTCGTCTTTGGTGACAATGACTTTACGGGCCGTACCGACCATGCTCATATCAGCGTTTTCAAAGGTGTAACCCTGGTCCTCGCTGATGACGGTCGCACCAGTCAAAATGGCAATGTCGTTCAAGATATCTTTGCGCCGGTCACCGAAGGCCGGAGCCTTGATGGCGACAGTGTTAAAGACGCCTTTTAGGCGGTTTAGCACCAATGTGCCGAGCGCTTCGCCCTCTACATCATCAGCGATCAGAACCAGCTCTTTCTTACCGGACTGCGCCAACTGCTCAAGCAGCGGCAGAAATTCTTGGATAGAGCTTATTTTCTTATCTGTTATAACTATGGCAGGCTTGTCATAGACAGCTTCCATACGCGCAGCATCGGTCACCATGTAGGGGCTGACGAAACCGCGGTCAAACGTGAAGCCTTCTACTACTTCACTCTCAAGCGCCAAGCCCTGACCCTCTTCGACAGTCACCACACCTTCTTTGCCCACCTTGTCGATAACATCGGCAATCAGGTTGCCGATTTCGGCGTCACCGGCAGAAATTGTTGCGACTTCAGCTACGCGCTGCTTGTTGGCTTTGATATCTTCACTCAAGCCTCCGAGCTTATTGATGACATCATGCGCGGCCGCTTCCAGGCCTTTGCGCAGCTGCATAGGGTTATGCCCGGCAGCTATAAGCTTATTGGCTTCATTCAGAATGTGATAAGTGAGTACGGTAACCGTTGTCGTACCGTCACCAGCGACGTCGTTCATCTTGCTGGCAGCTTGCTTGATAAGCTCGGCACCGACTTTGTAGCCCAGTGTTTCGTCGTCGGCATCAGCCAATTCGACGCCCTTAGCTACAGTTACGCCGTCGTGAGTTACGGTCGGGTTTCCATAGCTCTTGCTAATAACAACGTTTCGCCCCTTCGGACCCATGGTTGTTTTGACCGCGTCATAGAGCACCTTAGCTCCGCCAAGTACTCTGCGGCGGGCATCATCGTCATAAAAAACTTTCTTTGCCATATGTCTCTCCCTTCAGTCGAGATTTATCATTTTCCACTTGTCATTTACCAAATTATTTATCATTTGCTATTTCAAAAATGCGAATTGCTAAATGAAAAAGGCAGCCGTCTTATTTGATGGTTGCTAATATATCTTCCTCTTTAACTAAAATGTACTCTTCGGCACCGACTTTTACGTCAGTAGTGCTGTAGCTTTTGTAGACAATACGATCGCCAGATTTAACTTCTTTGGCCTGTTTGCCTACTGCTACGACCTTGGCAATTTTAGGTTTTTCCTGTGCCTTGTCAGGCAAATAAAGGCCGCTGGCAGTCTTTGTCTCTGCCTCTTCCTGCTGGGCTACTACGTAATCTGCCAGTGGTTGAATTGGGACACTCATATATCAAACTCCTCCCTACACTTAACTGAATACTTTGAGTATTTTAGCACTTTAATAGTGAGAGTGCTAACTACTAGCACTCATACTACCTAATTGCCAAAAGTCCTGTCAAGCCATTCATTTTAGCAGTTACTGCTGATCAATAATCCACAGCTTAAACCGGCTGTCTGCAATAGGGTTTTCTAGTCTTTCGACAATAACATTGTGAGGTCCCCAATCCTGCAAATACTCGTCATAACGTAAGCCCTCGGCGCGCAAGGCACCTACAAGCTTCATGTGTGTTTCATGCAGCCGATCATCTAGCTCACCCAACGTTCCTACACTCAACGAGCCTCGCAGACGGGCTAACTTGTCTCGCTTGAAGGCTGTAGCCCTACCGGGTTTATGTATGTCCTCCAGGGTAATGCCGCCACCAATCTGCTGCATCAGCAAATACTGGCGAGCTTCGTCTTCTGACACATACAGGCCATAGTTTGCCGGTGTACTAACCCAATGCGGAAGGTGCTCCTGAATGACAACACGCAGATTCTCCATGCGCTCAAAGTATTCCAAAAAGGACTTGCCGCTCCACGGTTTGGCTTCTTTGACCGCCAGCTTGTTGCCTATTGCATAGACGGTGCCGTCACCGCCTTCTGCCACATAAGTACGGTTCGGGTGGTACAGCGCAGATTCGGCAGCCAAACTCCCTGCTTGTGCGGCTACCAACTGCCGCCGGTACGAATTCATTTCTCCGTGAAAAGCCCGATGCTCAGAGATTAGCGAAGCCAAACTGCCGGTCGTTATAGCAAAGCCGTCTCGGAGCTCGTAGCGATGCCACTGTTCGCCCCCTGGCCGGTCTATGCTTTCTCTTGTAATCATAATGCGCCTTAACCTAACTCGCGTTTGACTTAAATTAAGCGCCCCGTTCCCGAATATCTGATAAAGACGGCAGGGCTAGATTGGTAGGGAGTTCGGAAGGTAGAGGTGTTTGCTGCAGCAAAAAACGCGTTTCCATAAGAAGCCGTCCTAGGTTGTTCTGGCCCCGGCCGCTGCCTGGTGGACAGACACCCCAGTACCTGTCTCCCCAGGTGTTGCCTTCAATAAGCTCTTCTTCACCTGTCGCAACTAAAAGTCCGGCAAGTTCAGGATCGCGGGCAAACTTTTGCGTCACATAGAATCGCATTACATCAAGCTTTATATTGTCCCATTCAGGCCGTACTTCATACTGGCCACTCATGATAAGCTGACGGGCCGTTCGCTTGGCTGATCGGCCATCAGGAGCAAGTAAAACCGCGTTTCTTCCTAATTGGTCCGCAAACTTACCAGCCTGGTATGCATGTTCTACTGTAGGCACCACAATGCCTTCAGGCACGACCACCACGCCATGCTCCAGCTCGAACATGCTGCTTAAGAAATGATGCTCGCCTCTAAAGCGTTCAACTGCCATGCGTAGACCTACTAGTCGTCTTTTCAGACGGCAGAAGACCTGTGACTGCCATGCTAAGCTCGTTCAGCGCCGTTTCAAGCCCTGTGGCTATGCTTTCGGACATGGCACGTAGGCCATCTAGATCGGTAGCGATATCCTCGGCCGCTAAATCATCAAGCTCTAACATAATATTCCCCAGATTTTCTTCCACTGCCACTTTAGTGATGCCTGAACGGTCCATCAACCATTCTGTAGACCTGTAGGTTTCTTGGCAGAGTGCTTCGAAAACCACAGGTGCCCTTTCTTGGCTGGCAAGAGCAGAAATAACAGCATCAAGTCTGCCGATCCGGCCCTCTTCTACCGCATCGACCCAAGACTCAAACTCAGATTCAAATTTACTAAGAACTCGTTCGACTTGCGACTGATAATTAACCAGCTCCTTTATAGCCAGTTCAGTTTTCTCGTATTCATCAAGCTTTTGAGGACAATTAGCAAAAAGCGTCTGAACAGCTGTACGGCATTCGCTAAACACGTCCGCTAGCCTCAGCTGCTGCTCTAAAGCATCAAGCCGATCGCTGAACGGATCTCCCTTACTGCGTACTGCTGCTTGAATCAGGAGCGTAAGTTCTCTACGGTCCTTAGTTTTGCAGACTTCGGCAACTTGCGACGGCAAAGGTGAGGTGTGGCTGCTAGTTACCATCTCTGCCCCTCATAATCGTTAACATACCCTTAAGTCGTCTTTGATTAGCGTTCGGGTTTTGTCTGAAGTCAATGCGCCCGTATGGCCTAGCAATACTGGCCAATGAGGGATCAGCAATGATGCCTACGCTCCTTAAGACCTTTCTCATTGAGCTACAGTCGTTATAAAAGCCATAGTTTACTGCACAGTGAAGCCCGGTAATATGCGCTTGGGCACTCCAACGTGCTGCCGGTGCATGATGCGCCCGATAGTACGACCTGACAGGTATTGAACCTTTTGTTTCGTCATAGGGATCTATTTCTAGACCATCCTCAATTCTGCCCTTGGAAGCGGCAATTACGTTTATCTCCAAACACCCTGCCTCAATATACTCGCGCGCTTTTGGATCATTCATTAACTTGCCGTAAACACTTCGCATTTGAGAGCCGCTGATTGTCCAGTCGTCAAGAAGAACAAGCCTGGCATTCTCGGGCCGTGCATCAAGCTCATCCATGGAAAATACCACTCTGTCCCCATATCTGCGCATTTCTTCTTCGGTGAAGCTTTGCGCGATTTTATCTCTAAGATATGCGTCACTTTTCGGTCGTCTGTTGTGTCTGTATCTGTTCAATTCTCCCACCTCAGTCAAAACACAGATTCTACGCGCCGGATCGTCCTCAAGATACTGCTTCCAATGCTCACCCAAGCCTTGAACCGCTTCGTTAAACTCCGGGTTGCCGATAAATGTTAAGTTATCAAGCATGCTGCGGGCTTGCTCAGCAAGATCAGCCGTACGACGCTTAAGGCCCAGGCCTTTTCTGTCCGTTACTTTTACGAACTGCGTAAGAAAGTCTCTTAGTTCCACTAGACCTTTGTGCTCTGTTTTAGGTCCGCTCGGCTTTGTGCCTTTGTTACCATTGCCTGTATTGCGAAAATAAAGAAACTGCGTAGTACGAGACTTGTCTTTTACCTGATCGGCAAAGAGCGGAGCATCCTTGACATAGCCCCGCGTTTCAAGGCTTTTAGTGGTTTCTGCCAGTTCCGGCCGAGCGGCATGTTCATGAGCCCATCCACGGAACTGCGGCGTAATAACAGTGGTTCCGGGTTCTGCGCCATCTCTGAGCTCTTCAAGCAGCCGGCGAAAAGACGGGTCTACATAGAGAGCCTCCGCTTCAAAGTCATTAACTATCTCCTGCTCGGCTTCACGATCATCTACTTCTTTTCGTAATAATGCTTCTGGCGTTTCAACAATCCCGCCGAGCGGTGCAGCCAAAGTAAAGTCTGGTGGAGGCAATTCCTCTGCCCCTGGCAATAGCGATAAGCCTTCTTGAGCATCTGTTCCGCTTCCGGTAAGGCCAGTTGCTAGCTCCTGGTCTATTTCCGGTATGGATCCAAGTTGTTGTTTCTGGTGTGGCATGACGGTTTTAAAAATTAACGCTTATGTTTAATTTAGCATAAATTTGCTATTATTGCAAATCTTCATGCTCGCCAATAAGGCGTCTGGCGGCCTGGTTAAGCAGCTGCCGCTTCCCTGCCTGCACGGCTATCTCGCCCACATAGCGAAGCCTTTTAAGAGGGTGCGTAAAAAGATGGGGCCTATCCGCCCTTAATTGCTCTACTGTGGCAGCGATTTCCGCATCCACTTCGACCAACCAGCTGATTATTGCTTTCCTAGGAATTGATGGGCCTGTGTCTAATTCCGAAGGATTATTCGCGGGCGCTTCATTTCCTAGTCCTAAACCCGAGAGTGCCGGTTCATGGGCTGAACCTAACTCAGAAGCTTCAACTTCTACTATACCACTTTCAGCAAGTGTTAGCTCAGGGCGCTCACCGATGTCATTCATATGTATATATTACAATTTTCCACGAAATTTGTCAACTCACTTGGCTCTTTGGAGCATTGTACGAGCAACTTCTCTATCGTCCCAGGGGATGACGCGGCCGCGCATGTTTCTGCCGGTCTCGTGCCCAAGCCCGGTTATATAGACCGCATCGCCGGGCATAGCATCCTGTAAAGCCTGCTTTATGGCCGTCAAACGGTCGGGGATAACCTGGGTCTTATTGGTAGCTTTTGCCTTAAGGATTCCCGCATAAACCTGATCAATGATCTCCTGCGAATTTTCGGTGTAGGTTTCATCGTCTGTTAAGTAAATATGGTCAGCGTAGGTACCGGCTACCTCGCCCATCAATGGTCGCTTCTGCTTGTCACGATCGCCCGTAGCTCCAAAGACAATGCGGACCTTGCCCTTAGTAAACTCCTGTAAGGTTTCAAGGGCGTTTTGTATCGAATCGGGCGTCACGGCATAGTCTATGAGCACACTGAATTTCTGCCCCGCCTGTACCGGCTCCATACGGCCCGCCACCGCTTTAAGATTGGCGATACCGGTCACGATATCCCTAGGCTTAATCCCGATAGTCATGCCTACGGCTGCAGCCTGTGCGGCGTTGTAGAGATTGAACGTACCGATAAGAGACGTGGCTATGGGTAGCGGAGCGGCCTTGGTCAGTAGCGTTGCCTGTGAGCCCTCCGGCGCTAGCTTAATATCAGAGATCTGAATGTCGCACCCCTTTGTCTTGCCTACTGACACAACTTCTCCCTTTGCGCGTTCAGCAAAAAAATCAAACCACTTATCGTCACGGTTCAGCACGGCCGTCTTTGCCCCGTAGTTCGTCAGCAGCAATGCTTTGGCCGCGGCGTAGTTTTCCATCGTTTTGTGATAATCCAGGTGTTCAGGAGTAAGATTGGTTACGACTGCCACATCGATACGGACGCCCATAATCCTATCTTGGTCTAGAGCATGGCTAGGCACCTCCAGCACGACCCAGTCAGCCCGCGCCCTCTTGGCCCGCGCAAACAGGCTCTGAACCTCGGACTGTTTCTCTAGTGTTCTGGTGGTCGTGCGCGGGAACGCTTTCCCGCCGATTTCTATCATCGGCGTGGTCATCATGGCAGTTTTGTGGCCACCTGCTTTCAAAACTTCATTGATAAATGCAGACGTAGTGCTCTTGCCGTTCGTACCGGTCACCGCCACTACTTTCATACCCTTGGCCGGGAAGCCGTAACGCATCTGCCAGGCCATGCCCCGGCTCTTGCGATAGGTTTTTTCAAGCGTTCGAACAGCCGATTTCGGCACAACTTTCCGCACCAGCTTCTTAGGATTCATACCAGTAATGATACAGTATGAGGCATGCGAATTCTTGGAATCGAAACGAGCTGTGACGAGACGGCGGCAGGTATTGTTGAGGATGGGCACAGACTGCTATCCAACATCGTTCTGAGCAGCATGGACCTGCATGCCGCCTACGGGGGTGTCGTGCCCGAAATTGCCGCGCGCAGCCATATCGAGGCAATGATGCCTGTAATCAGCCAAAGTTTGAACCAGGCTAAGTGCAGTTGGGATGATATTGACGGCATCGCCGTTACTTACGGAGCCGGCTTGGGCGGATCACTGCTTGTAGGAGTGCTTAGCGCTCGAACGCTCGCCATCGTCAAAAACAAGCCCTTATACGGAATTAACCACGTTGAGGGACATATTTATGCTAACTTCCTGAATGATGTTGCCCCTGCTCTTTCTTCTGACTACCGGTTACCGGATTCCAAACCCGAGTTCCCTATGTTGGGGCTCATAGTCTCAGGCGGCCACAGCCAGTTGGCAATTTGGAAGGATCACTTCGATTACACGCTGCTAGGCCAAACGACAGATGATGCCATTGGTGAAGCCTTTGATAAGGTAGCTAAGATACTGGGTCTGCCCTACCCCGGCGGTCCCAGCGTAGGCAAAAAAGCTTTGGAGGGTGACCCGAAGGCATTTGAACTACCAAAAGCAAAGTTAACCAACAAATATGACTTCAGTTTCTCGGGACTTAAAACGGCCGTTTTAAGGCTAACGCAAGCACAAATCGGTGAAGACCACACCTTCCCGTCCGCAAGGCTGTCAGAGCGCCTTTCTGAAGCTCAGAAAGCCAACATTGCAGCCAGTTTTCAACGCGTAGCCATTGAAACGGTCGTTGATAAGACGGTTCTGGCTTACGAGGAGTTTCGGCCCAAATCAGTAGTTATCGGCGGCGGCGTGGCAGCCAGCCCGGAATTGCGGCGCCAATTAGCCGAGCGGCTGCCTCTACCTATAAGCTATACCGATCCGAAGCTCTGTACCGACAACGGAGCCATGATTGCCGCGCTTGGCTGTTACAAGGCCATGCACAGTCAACAGCCGGACGATCCCTATAGCCTCGATATAGCTCCAAATTTAAGTATGTAAGGTAAAAAATCTCTAACCGATGTATGGGCGGCCGCCGATAACTTTCGGTTTGACATCATCCGGGATAGGACGGTTTTGCAGAATAGGTGCAGCAGGAGCTAAGTAAGGACGAGCATCGGGCGGTGTTACATCTGGTATCGTAGGCCGCAAACCACTATCAAGCGTCCAGTCAACCGTTGGTTGCGTGACGTCACGTGGAATTATGCCTGAACCATTAGGAGAGGGCTCCTGAGGTTGCGAATATCGTAATGGATCCATGTTTTTGTTTTAAATTTACTCGTCCATTATAGCATAATCCCTTTATTTGTCAATATTGCCGCTATATTTCATAGCTGTTACGCTTACGGGGAAACAAAAACCATTCGTCAAATAAGGCCTGGTGGGCTTAGCACCTTTGAGACAAAAGTAACGGTTATAGCAATTGTACTGAGGGGTTTCATGTGAAAACCTTTGAGTTTTTTTGCTAAAATTCACGTGAAAAATGTATTGAAAACTGGCTGTCGGTGACTGATAGCTGGGTCTAACATTCAAGAGGTGGTATACTAAACGTATGTACATACATCTGTTAATCACTGGTTCTGCGCGGGCAGGTGTGGCAGTACGCCACACTTTCTAACCTCTCTATTGCTAACGAACCAAGGAACAGAAAGAGCTCTATGAAATTACCCAAAGTTTACGAACCAAAAGAATACGAAAGTGACATTTACGCACTGTGGGAGCAGAGCGGCTCCTTTATGCCCAAGAACAGGGGGGCAAAAGGGAAGTTCAGCATGGTATTCCCGCTGCCTAATGCCAACGGCAATCTGCATTTAGGACATGCTCTTACCAATGCAATTCACGACATCCTGACCCGTTATCACCGCATGAAAGGCGAAGCTGCCTTGTATCTGCCAGGGGCAGATCATGCCGGCTTTGAGACATGGGTGGTTTACGAAAAAGAACTTAATAAACAGGGCAAGACACGTTTTGACTACAGCAGGGAAGAGCTGTACCAGCAAGTTTGGGACTTCGTGCAGCTCAATAAGACCAACTTCGAGAGTCAGTTTCGAGCACTTGGTGCCAGCTGTGACTGGACGCGGTTTACTTTTACTTTGGACGACAAGGTGGTCAAGACCGCTTACGCTACGTTTAAGCGAATGTGGGATGACAAGCTTATTTATAGAGGCGAGCGCCTGGTTAATTTCTGCACATTCCACGGCACTTCTTTCTCTGATATTGAGGTTATTTACAAGGATGTTCCAGGCCATTTATGGCATATACGCTATCCGCTAACTGACGGATCCGGCAGCCTGACAGTTGCCACTACCCGACCGGAAACAATGCTAGGAGACGTAGCCGTGGCCGTTCACCCCAAAGATGAGCGATACCAAGCTATGATCGGTAAAACTGTTAAGCTGCCCCTGACGCAGCGGGAAATACCGGTAATTGCTGATGAAATGGTAGATATAAAGTTTGGTACAGGTGCCGTTAAGATCACCCCTGCTCACGACCCTAATGACTTCGATGTGGCGGGTCGCCATGATTTGCCCATGATCACTGTTATTGATCACGAAGGCAATATGACGCACGACGTTCCGCCATCTTATCGCGGCATGGCGGTTGATAACACCCGCCAGCTGGTTGTCGAGGATTTAAAAGAACTGGGCTTCTTGGAAAAAGAGGAAGCTTACAATCACAGCGTAGGGCACTGCTACAAGTGCGGAACTGTTATTCAGCCTCTACTGCGTGAACAGTGGTTCGTTGACATGAAGCCGCTCGCAACACGAGCTATTAAGGCGCTTAGGGCAGGGGAAATCGCATTTTTCCCAGAAAGTAAGCGCGACCAGTCGATTACGTATCTAAAGAACATCAAGGACTGGAATATTAGTCGCCAGATAGCTTGGGGTATACCCATCCCTGCCTTCCAAAACATAGATGATCCCGACGACTGGCTTTATGACGAACGGGTGACCGAAGAAACCATCCGGGCTGGGAAGCACACTTACCGCCGCGATCCTGATGTATTTGACACGTGGTTCTCTAGCGGACAATGGCCTTTTGTAACTTTGGACTATCCGGACGGCAGCGATTACAAGCAGTTTTACCCACTTGATCTCATGGAAACCGGTTTTGACATCCTATACCAATGGGTGTGCAGGATGATTATGCTCGGGCTTTACGTAACAGATGACGTACCGTTTAGAAGTGTTTACCTGCATGGGCTCGTTCTAGACCCTAAAGGCCAGAAGATGAGCAAGAGCAAGGGGAATGTCGTTGACCCCATGCCGGTTATTTCCCAATTCGGTTCGGATGCGCTGCGCATGGGTCTGATTACCGGTCAGACGCCCGGGAATAATCAGCCGTTCGTGGAGTCAAAGGTTATTGCGGCCCGTAACTTCTGCAACAAACTCTGGAACATCGCTCGCTATGTTGAGGATAGGGCTGGCGAGAACTTCCGCTCCAAGGAAAGCCCGACGCCCAGAACCAGTGCAGATCACTGGATACTTCATAAGCTTAACTATACTACCGAAGAAGTGGCTCGTCTTCTTGAGCTGTATCGGTTCAGTGAAGCATACGAGCTGATTTATCACTTCGTATGGGATGACTTCGCCGACTGGTATATTGAAGTGTCCAAAGTTAGCCCCAACAAGGATGTCATGATGAGCGTTCTGGACGCCACACTGCGCATCGCCCATCCTTTTGCTCCATTTGTAACTGAAACAATTTGGCAAACCCTAAAAGCTCATGAAGAGGGCGATTTGCTTATAATCAGCGCCTGGCCTAAGCCCGTAAAGGTCTCCGAGGAAGCAGCAAACACCTTTGAAAACATCAAAACAATAGTTAGTGAAATACGCTACATAAAAGGAGAGCTCAGACTCAAAGATTTGAAGCTATACCACAGCGGTGAAGCCTTCCTAAACCAACACGCCGAGCTCATCAAATCACTTGCCCGCCTAGAAGGGGTTGAGGAAGTGCGCGATGGATACGGGCTGCACCTGACGCAAACCAAGTATCGCTGCTGGCTAGATGTGGATCAGGAAACCGCACACCACTTCTTGGATCAGCTTAAGGCCAAGGAAGACGACTACACAAAGGCCATTGAACAGCTGGAAACCAGGTTAGCCAATAAAGATTATGTTAAAAACGCACCGAAAAACATCGTAGATGAGACAAAAGCTCAGTTAGAAGAAACCAAGAGTCTGCTAGAGAAGGTTTCTGAAGAACGCGGCCGCTTCAGCGCCTCCAGGCACTAATCGCCAAGCTCTAAAGCTGCACGAACACGATCTGCGCTCTCATCCGGACGGAAGTCGTCAAACCATAACACTCGCCAGCCCATGCGTTCGGCCGCCATTATGTTGGTACGCGAATCGTCTACCAGTAGTATTTCACTTGGCTGTACTCCCGATTTCTCCAGAGCAATTTCATATATGCGCTGTTCGGGCTTTATTGCCCCCACCTCTGATGAGTCAATAATCGCCGCATACTCGATAGGCGGTAATGTTTCTTGGTTGAGCATGGTCTCGATCAGTCCCGGCATAATGTTACTAAGCAAGCCAACGTAATAATGTTCGTTGGCCCAAGCCACAAGATCGTGCATTTCCTTTATAGGCTCAATTGCATCCAAGTAGTATACTCTCCAATCAAACGCCGCCATTTCGAATTGTTCGCCGAGAATTCGATTGAACTCGTCCAGCGATATCTCGCCCCGGCAAACCGCGTCGTTATAGTGCCAGAAGTTTGTCTCTATAACATCGGATTGCTGGCCGCTATCTTCGGCTATACGCGTGAACGCCCGGTGATAGAACCTAACCAAACAGCCGTTAATGTCGAAGTATACGAACCTTATGCCGCTTTTAGAGCGTTTTTTAGTAGTTTTACCCGTAGCGGAGCTTGTGTCTCCAAGAAGATCGTTAAGAGAAGTTTTTAGAGCTGCGGCGATGCTCTGAATAGTAAAGATTGACGGTGATTTAATAGCCCCGCGTTCGATTTTAGCCAACGTCGAATAACTCAACCCCGCCTTGTGGCAAAGTTCTTGTTGCGTTAACCCTGCCTTACGTCGGGCGTCTTGCAATAGCTTACCAAGGCCCACCTCGTCCATATAGGGATTATAATACTAGTTAATGCAGCTAAGTCCAAAAGAAATAGCATTAAATGGCTAGTTATAGAAAAATGCCAAGGACCAGCACGACAAATACAAACGCGAGTACACCGACAAGACCACCGACTATTAGCGCGTTTTTTGTGTTGCCGCCGCTGCGTCTTTGAACCTTGCTGTACACCCAGGCTGCAACCCCAAGACCAAATAAAATCCCAATCGTTACGTTCGAAAACATACGTTTAGTTTAACATGTTAGAAGGCAAGTTTTCGGGCCATTGCGGCCAGTTGTTCGTTGTCCGGTTTTGGCACTTGATGTTCGATGGTGGCTTCAAAGCCTTCGTTCATAGGGAAAACATGGACATGTGCATGCGGTACCGCGAATCCTTCCAAGGCCAAGCCGATACGCGCCGGCTTCAGGACCTCTCGCATACGGTTAGCCACCAGCTTAACTACTTTCATTATGTGCAGGTAAAGTTCATCCTGGCTATCCCATAGATGATCGACTTGTTCCTTAGGAACGACCAGCGTATGGCCATAGGTAAAAGGGGCGATATCCAAGAAGGCGATGACTTTATCGTCTTCATATACCTTGTGGCAGGGGATTTCTCCCTTAATAATTTTAGTGAAAATGCTGTCTTCCATAGCTATATTGTAGCTGAGTCCGGCAATTCCGGTACGGTGGGGTACAATTAGGGCATGCAGATTTTACGCAAGCTCGGACAAATTGCCAGTTCGGTGCTTCTCAAGTTCAGCTTGTTCGGCTTCGCAACTGCTTTTGCGTTAGTCAGCGTATTGGGCACCCCCGACAACCTCAAGCAAAGCCTGGAACAAAACGGTATTTATGATCAGGCCGTAGAAACCGTGATAAACAGTGTCCAGCCAGAAAATGCAGACCAAAGCATTCCGCTTGACCGCCCGGAAATTCGAGCGGCAGCCCAATCGGCATTCCCGCCCCAGAGTGTACAGGGTTGGGCCGAAGACTTTATTGACGGTATGTACGGATGGCTTGAAGGCGAAACGGACCGTCCGGAGTTCACTATTGATCTCAGTGAATCAAGGCAGCGGTTCATACAAGGCATAGCCGACTACGCAGGTACGCGACTACAGAGCTTGCCCGCGTGTTCGCGGCAAGAAAGCCTGGCGCTCGCTAGACAAGGGGCCATAGATCCGTTTAGCGTTACCTGCAGACCACCGATTGATATTGAAGCCGAGAAGGCCCGGCTGGTAGCCGAGATGGAAAACCGGGAGGAATTCCTCGGTGATACTCAGATTACAGCCGACGACTTTCCGGCAGAAACGTTTGAAACCCTGGATGGCCAGAGCAACCCCACACCAACATACTTCCAATGGTTCAAGCGCTTACCGGTTTTGTTAGCTGTAGTAAGTTTGCTGGCTGCCACGGGCGTGGTGTTTTTATCGGGAGACAGCCGGCGAGGCATCAAGAGGGTAGGGGTCACGCTGATTGGCACCGGACTGTTTTTGGCTATAGGCACGCTTATATTTACTTGGCTGTTCAGAGATGCGAACGCCTCGGGCGGTGCATTGAGCAAAATTATTAATTCGCAAAATGGTAATTGGCAAGCTTCCTGGATTGATGTAATTAACGCCTTGTTTAAGATTTTTAACTCCAAGCTCTTAGTTGTCGCCGCTATTTACGCAGTGTCAGGAAGCCTCGTTCTTCTTATGCTCCGCAGACAAGGGCAGCACAAAGAAAGCAACAGATTATAAGCCGAACTTGTTGGCTAAACTGCCGACTTTTTGAGCGGCATACCGCTTGGCCCTATCCATGGGCGTGACGGTTCTATTGGCTGCCTGCAGATCTATCATAAGATCCCAGCTAGCCCTTACAAGATTGGTCTCGTCATTGCTAATAGCTAGAGCCGGGCATTGACGGCCCGGCTTAGGGGGATAAAGCATGTCTCTTGCTTGCTGCCTGGCTTCTTCTACGATGCCGGCTAGTTCTTCGGGCATAGCCAACGCCAGTCGTGGCCCCTCGGGGCCCTCATCAATAGCGAATTTCGTGGGATCATACAAAGAGAACATGTTAGGGCGTTTTTTAAGATAATCAATTATTGCTCCTGCCACGTGGCCATTTTTATTTGCGACACGTCGTGCAATACCAAATGAATTCCGGGCAATGCCATCATGCTCTTCTCCTGTAATTTGTTGCCCGGCATACTGGCGCTCAAAAACTTCCGGTATCACCTCTCGAAGATTTCTCAGTTCGGTCATACTGTCTGTACCATTAACAATAACTCTAAGGCCTGACTGTCTTATCTGGCGCTCGCTGATACCGTGCGGTAAGGGAGCTGCCAAGGTAGCCTCGGTAGTCTCATGCACCGCATAACGCAATGAGACTTTCGCAACATGAGTAACGCGATCAAACTCACGTCTTCCGGCGTTTGCTAAGTCTACTGTTGATTCGAGTGCCAGCATTCCGGCATCTTGCACCACAGTGCGAAGAGCTAGTACTTCGTCTAAAGCTCTTTGCATAACAAGAGTATCCGCCATGTTACTGGCTTCGACAGCTGATAGTTGCCGGGCGTTCGGATCAATAGTACTCACGTAACTTTCCTTAAATTCTTACCTATAAGCAGAATGTGTTTATAATATAATACAATAAGCTAAGTGTTTGGTCAATGCCGTTGGCGGAGGGGAAGGGAT
>CBKXXB010000003.1:0-57700 GCA_966685145.1 uncultured bacterium
GCCATACCTTTAGCTCGCAGCTGGAATGTTACATCTCTGATAAACTCAACATCTTCTTTGGGTAGAGCTACCTTGCCCGTCTCTATCTCCAAACCGCTTTCATCCTGGACTACAGGCAGACTAAGCTCACTTAAGGCCATTACCCTTTCTGCTTCTACAACTGCCCTTCCCTGTTCATCAACAACAAACGCCTTATACTGACTGGAAGCCATGATTAGTGCGGGCGCTGCCGGTTGAATTTCAAATACCAATCGATGACTAGCTACAGGTACGATAATGACAACGTCAGACAGCTCAGGAAACCTGGAGCGGAGCTCGCGTGCTATCGCAGGCGTGTCTACAGTCAGCTTGAATCTATTTAGTGGTGACCCGCTTAGAATTTCTTTACCTGCTTCTTCATAGACATTTATATCTTGTAGTAAGGTAGGGGCCTGTCCCTCAGAAACGATTTCTACGCGAGGATTAGTATCAACCCACAGTAAATAAGATAGACTGCCTACAATAACGCCAGTGGCGATAAGTGCCGGCAACCCTTGCCAAGAAAACAGACGTCGAAGCCAACCGTGATGGTGTTGCTCATTATAGATTTGTTGTCCGCGCCCTGTTTTCTGCTCGGTCCTGGAGCGACTGGTATAGTAGGAAAAAACATTGGCCGAGCCCGAAGGATTGGGCTTGCGAAAGTCATCCTGTGATTTTCGCTTGAATAGTCTCATTTGTGCCGTGCCGCTTCTAGGAGCAACACCGCAAGTTCTCTTGCCGCATTCGGCCGGCTAAGTGCCGAAAGGTTGCTTGCCAATACTTGTCTTTTGCGCGGATCATTTAATAGATCAGTGATAGCGCTGGATAAAAGCTTGGGATTTGTCATAAGCTCGCTTTCGGGAATAACTACTGCGGCATGATGCTCGTTTAAATGCTCGGCGTTCTTCAGCTGGTGACCCCCTGCCAGAAACGGACTGGGGACAAGAATTACGGGTTTGGCCTGAATGCCCAACTCGGCAATGGTGGTAGCGCTGCTTCGCGCTATAACCACATCCGCGGCGGCTGAGGATTCATAAAACTTATCAATGAAGGGCTCAAGTTTAAGCCTGGGATTATGATAGTCTCCATAAACATTTTCGTTACCACGGCCCACATGATGAATAACATATACGTCAGGATACATTTCCAGCAATCCGGGCATTATTAGCTTAACGGCTGCATTTATCCTCTGCGAACCCTGACTGCCGCCCGTAATCAATATAACCCTGGCATCCGCCGGAATGCCAATAGATGTTTTCGCAAGTTTTTGGTCCTCTTCCGTGACCAGTTTGAAATTAGGTCCTACGGGAATGCCGGTAAAACGAGTTTTCTCGGGCGGATATGGATAAAATTCCGCAGGCATACCTGTGGCATGTAAACGTGCCCAGCGCCCGATAATTCGATTGGTTAAGCCGGGGATAACATCAGAGTCATGAGTAATATACGGTATTCTGCAAAGCACTGCGGCTAATCCGAGAGGCACACCTACAGAGCCTCCCTTAACGAACATTAGATCCGGACGTACCCGCACCATCAACCATAATGCCTGCCAGAAACCTAAAAATACAAAGATTGCATCCCGCAAATTAAGAAAATTCGTATTAATGTCCAGCAGTCGTTTTAGCCAGGATTCACCGTGATAACGCCTGAATTTGCCAGTAAATATGTAGTGCTTTGTTTCAAAGTTGGGGTGAGATGAAGTTAAGTCTTTAAACTTGCTCCCCCTATCGCCTACGTAAGTAAGACTAATGTCAGGTTCGAGCGATTTCAGTTCATGGGCGACGGCTAACAGCGGCGTAATGTGCCCGCCGGATCCCCCGCCTGTCAGCAGGACCTTCATAGCGTCTCCCTTCAGTTAAAGCCATACTGTTTACGCCGTACGTCGTGTAGCGAGATACGTTGAACGCCAGGCCCATAGCCGCTGTGACAAATATAATACTGGTACCTCCGTAGCTTACAAAAGGCAAAGTTATGCCTTTAAGCGGCAAAAGTCCTATCATTGCTCCAATATTAATAAGCGCCTGCGTACTTAGCCAAGCCAGAATGCCGGCCACTAAAAGTCTGGCCTCCATATTGGGCGCGCGTTCCATGATAGATTTAAGCCGTGCGAATAGAGCAAAAAACAAACTGATGAGTATCACCACGCCTAAGAAACCAAACATCTCCGCGAAAACCGCGAAAATTGAATCGTTTGCCGATTCGGGTAAGTATCCGTACGCAAACACACCGCGGTTAATACCCTTTCCGAACATGCCTCCCGAACCGATTGCACTAAGTGCTTGGCATGACTGGTACCCTACGTTTTGACAGTCGCGTTCAGGATTTAAGAAAGTAGCTAGCCGCTCGCGCCTGTAAGCGCTGCCGGATATGGCCAAGATTGTGCCGAGAGCTATGATAGCACCGAACATAAACACTTTTTTGAGCGGCAAACCGGCTACAAAACACATTGCGCCGACTATAGCCACAGTAACTCCTGCAGATCCGAGATCGCTCTGCATTACAGCCACTACCAGGCTTATTATTCCAACCACCATAAGAAGGGGCTTGAATGTCTTGTCGAAATAGGCCAAGGTACCTTCTTTTATGCGCGCGGCCAAGAATCCGGCAAGCCAAATAAGTAGCGCAAGCTTAATGAGCTCAACAGCCTGAAAAGATAACCCCCCGACTTGTATCCATCGGGCAGCTCCATTCACTTCCTCGCCAAAAAGCTGAACCGCCAAAGCTGCCAAGGTAGCTAAACCAATCAGTGGCTTTTCAAACCGCTTCCATGACATAAGTGGTAACTGCGCCGCGATTAAAAAAGTTACGATACCCAGCAGTATGGCGGTGATCTGCTTGGTTGCGTAATAGTTGGTGCCGACACCCTTCTGAGCACTCAACCCGGGACTGATTGCATACACGACTATTAACCCTACGGTTAATAAGGCGATGCAAAGCAGTACCAGCATATAGTCCGGGCGATGCTTACGCTGCTTAGCCTGGTCAAGCATCATCGGGCGCCTGGATATCGTTCTGGGTCTCACAGATTTCCTCCAAGCAAGTAAGCGATGAGACCCAAGACACCGGCGACCTGGCCAATAACCCAGAAACGCATAGTGACCTTGGTTTCGGGCCAGCCGCTAGCTTCAAAGTGATGGTGTATAGGCGAAGATTTGAATACTTTTTTGCCGTTTCTGAGCTTCCTGGATAGTCGGTTGATAATAACCGAGCCGGTTTCGGCTACATAGACGATTCCCACAATCGGCAGCACGTAGAGCGTATCGGTTTGCATGGCGATGATACCTAGGGCTGTCCCCAGAGCAAACGACCCCACATCCCCCATAAAGAAACGGGCCGGATAAATATTAAACCAGGTGTAGCTAAGCAGCGCGCCTACCGTCGTTAAACAAAAACCGGCCAATGCGTATTGACCCTGCATGAAACAAATCACCGCATAAGCAGAGAAAGAAGACACCAAAAGACCGCCGGCCAGACCATCGAGACCATCGGTTATATTCACGGCATTGGCAGTAGCTACTACGACCAACCAAAACAGCAAGATCACAAATATACCGACTTCAATTTGGCCAAGCCATGGCAAATGAATGCTTGATACCTCGAGTTTTGAGAAGAACCACCAACCGCCACCAACCGCCACCATGCTATGTAAAGCAAACTTTATTTTGGCCCGCATGCCAGCAAAGGGTGTACCCTGCCCTCTTATATTGATCCAGTCATCTATAAAGCCGATCAGGCCGGAGCCGACCATGCCTGCAAGCGGCAGCCAGGTTTCGCTGCGGTCAAGATTACTGGTAAGTGTTACAATTGCAATAGATATTACAAAGATAACACCGGCCATTGTCGGGATATTGCGCTTGTGCTTTTCGGCATGTAACTTCTTATACACCGAAGCTTCCCCGCCTGACCAAGCTTCGCTGCGTTGCTGCTTCCACCAGCTATAACGATAAGCCACGTTAGTATAGAGTGGGGTAATCGCCATGCTCATGGCAAAGCTAAAAAATGCCAGGAGCAAGATGCGGATAATAGTGTTTGTTTCGAGTGCTATTGTGAGTATTTCTGACATGATATTTACCTTATATTATACGTCAATTCTTAGGTGTTATGCCAAAATTATCTATAAGCGTGTTTACGATGTTCACGAATATTGGCCCCGCTGCTTTAGAACCGGCATAACCGGGGACCTTCGGTTCATCAACCCGTACTACGATGACATATTCAGGCTCGTTGCCGCCCACAAATCCCATGAACATGCCATTATACCGGTCATCATAATATCCACCCTCCGGTTTTGGTACCTGGGCCGTACCGGTTTTGCCCCCGATCGAAAACTCGTTTCTTAAGTCTCGCATGCCGTACACGCGATGATTTTTACTGAAAGCGTATTCCATAAGTTCCTTTGTGTCCCGACCGGCATCGGTGCTTACCACGTCCGAATGGACGACTTCGGGCTGCTTAATAGTCTCGCCACCCTGCTCGTCCTGCACCCGGTCAATAAGGTGCGGCTTATAATAGACGCCACCGTTAACCACACTGCTCAAGGCTGCTGCCATTTGTAAAGGCGTAGCAGTCATACCCTGACCAAAAGCGGTATTGGCGAATTGAATATTCAAGCCGTAACCTTCAGACGGGTTAGGAATAGAGCCGCCCGCCTCATACCCCTGCTCAATGCCCGTTGGCTTACCAAATTGATAGTGGTTAGCCATATAGTCATGCCAGGTTGTCCGGGCCTTTTCATTTATTTCACCGCCACCCATTTGCATAAGCAGCCAGGTGGCTCCGGTGTTAAGCGATAGCTGCAATATGTCTCCCATAGTACGCTGTCCCGAGCCGCCCGACTCTTCGACATTTGTTATGGTAGCTCCATCAACCTTTACATAACCTGAGTCGTAATATGATGAATCCCGGCTAACCACTCCTTGATCCAAAGCGGCAGCCATGGTTAACGGCTTCATTATGGAGCCCACTTCCAGAGGCGAACTTACCACCCCGTTTTCAAACACGCCTATGTCTTTTGAGTCGACATTAAAGAATTCCGCCGGATTATAGGTTGGATAATTTGCCATGGCCTTAATCGCGCCGCTACGTACATCCATGATCACAGCGCTACCAAATTCTGACTGAGCTTTTTCAACTCCATCTTTCAAAATGGTTTCCAGTTGCTGCTGCATGCCCAGGTCGATGGTAAGCACTAATCGTTTGCCGTTTATCGGCTCTTTAACGAGGTTGTCTTTATTTGCTGCCAGCGGTATACCGCGTGCGTCGGTTATGGCTTTAAGCTGGCCGGGTTGACCTTTAAGCTCTGCGTCCAGTGCTTGCTCGAGCCCGTACTTGCCATTCCCCTCATCGTCAACAAAGCCGAGTAGTTGTGATGCCAGCGTTCCTTGCGGATAGGTGCGATAAGGCAATTCGCGGGTAAAAATACCTTTAAGCTCGAGTTTCGTAATTGCTTCGTGTTGCTCCTTGCTAAGCTTCTTGGCCAACACTTCGTAGCGGCTGCCTGGAATCTTCATGCTTTCTTCATACGTCATTGCGTCTCCGCCAACCACACCCTGCACCGCTTTAGCGGTTGCTACCGGATCCTTAATTATCAGCGGATCAGCAAATAATGTGTACTTGGTTTCATTCAGTACGATCGGGATCCTTTCATTGCCGTTTTGGACTTCTATAATTCCCCTCTCCGGAGCTATTTCATACTGCTTTAACTGTTTGCTCAAGGCACTGGATGCGTAGTAGTCATGCTTGATAATTTGCAGATAGAATAGACGCACCAAGAAAATGGCACCAACAAGCAAAAGCAGCGCGTACCAGATACGAATGCGCTGCACGGGCGTGAATAAGCTGCTTGTTGGCGGCTGCATAGGCCTACCTTTACATAAGATTAGTTTTGAACGGTACCGCTTGGGGCAATACTTACCAAATTCTTTGCTACATCGCTGTTCTTGACGCGTTCAAGCGCCTGAAGGCGGGCTGAAGTTACCTGAAGCTCGTCATGTTCTGCTTGAAGGCTCGTCTGCTCCTCCTCAAGCTCGTTGATTTGATAACCAAGAGCGTTGGTCTTGGTAACCTGAGTAAGATACAAAAGTCCTAGTAGACATGCAAGCACAATAAGCATAATAGTGTTACTGACTGGCCCCAGTGTCTTCTCGCGAGCCCGAAAGCTCGTGGTGTTTTGGTTGCGATTTGCGAAGCGTTGGCGCCCCATTGCAAGCGAACTGGAATATGTCATATTTTTTGATTTCGTTTTTATGTTTATTGTTGCCTGCACATGAGTTTTACCCCATGTGCAGGACAGTAACCTACGCCACCACTTTTACGCGGACTTTGTAGGCCCTGGAGAGGCTTTTTACCTGTATGGGCATTAGTCTCCCCTTTCTATGTTTTTTATTTTCACGGCGGCCCGCAGTTTTGCGCTGCGGGCTCGCGGATTAGAAACAACTTCTTCATCGTTGCCCGTTACCGGATGTTTGGTTAGTAATCGCAGTGGTGCATCATATCGGTCGCCGCTACGCTCTGCCAAGGCTTGCTTGACGAGCCGGTCTTCCAAACTATGAAAACTTATCACTGCGAGTCTTCCCCCTACCTCCAGCAGGTCGATCCATATAGGCAAGCTCGCTTTTAATTGTTCGAGCTCACTGTTAACCGCGATGCGGAGCGCTTGAAACGTCCGTGTCGCCGGATGAATCCTGCTGCCTTTCGGCTGGACGCAGGCAACAATGTTGGCAAGTTGTCGAGTTGTAGCAATGGGCCTGTTGGCCACAATTTCACGGGCAATTTTTGCTGCCCGAGGTTCCTCGCCATAGTTACGGAGAAGAGACACCAAATCAGCTTCACTATAGCTATTAACTATGGTTTCCGCCGTAAGGACCTGCCTCTGGTCCATGCGCATGTCAAGTGGGCCTTCATGCATAATGCTAAACCCTCTGCTCGCCGTGTTAAGGTGCGGTGACGATACGCCTACGTCAGCCAAAATTGTATCGAATCTACTCCCGGACGCCTTCAACTCTCGGCTGGCCGTCAGAAAATCCTGGTGGATTACTTGGACAGGCTGGCCGTCAAATTGTTGTCGCAAAAAGTCAACCGCGTTTTGGTCGCGATCAACTAGAATTGCTTTTCCCGGTGCTAAGGTTCGTTCCAGCACGACTTCAGCATGTCCGCCGTAACCTGCCGTCAGATCGAGGTATGATTCCCCTGCCTTTGGGTCAAGGTACGTCAAGACTTCCTTGAGCAGTACCGGAATGTGTATATTTTGGTGATTTTGGTGCATTTGCTTGCTTTTTTGTTTTTGTTTTTGCAAGGTCACCTATCCAGCAGCCAACTTTTTGTTTTCATAATGTTTTTGTTTTTGTTTGAACAAGCCGTATGTATAGAAGGTTATGTGAGAGATTTGAAAAATCTTCGAACTTCTTACTTCTTGCTCAGTTTGAGAGACTTATGTGTGAGGTGGAGTTTTGGGAGGTGTTTTGGTGTAAGGAACCTAGGTTTTTTAAGTGGTTACCTACATCCACTTGTTGACTGCCGAATAGCTGACCTCGTATGTATGAGGCACCCTGAAGGGTTTCTCATCGCAGCTTTTGGAATAAATCCAATTCGCCTTGTCGGCGAACCGCTGCTGCTCTTCCCCTCATTACTAAGAGCGAAAGGAGCTTTCGGTTTAATTGTTAAGGAGCTAGCTATCCTGACCTGGTGCCATCAAACGCCAGTAACGTCCGACGCCCACAGCCACGATGTCTCTGGTAATCCCAGCGTAATCCAGAAGGTGCTGTTCAAGGGTCACTCTGCCCTGCTTTCCGTCCAGCTCGGTTTCGACTTTACCCATACGAAACCGTACGTTCAGGTCGGCAATGCGCTCATCTAAGAGATCGCCTTCTAGCCTTGGCTCTACAAGCGTATCCCAGACCTTTTTGGGATACAGATGCAAGTATTTGCCAAACCCCCGGGTTACTACTACGCCGTTCGCAAACTCGTGCCGAAGTTCAGCTGGTATTGTCAACCGCCTCTTTTCATCTAGCTTGCGTTCAAAGTAGTCTACCGTGGCCATTTGGTAATAGTTAAATTGCTAGTGGTTTTTTATTTTTGTTCGTTGGTAACCTAATTTGACGCTACCTACGATTACCCACTGACATGAGTGTACTACCCACGCTCACCCACTTGCAAGCACTTTCTACCCACTTTTCAGAGAATACTGTTTACTTATCCACAGTTGGGTTAAAAAGAAAAAACCACCACAATATGTGGTGGTTCTAGGAATAAGCCTAGCACTACTTGACGCTTGGCTGCGGGCTGGCTTGCTGGCTTTCTTGAGCAGCCTGCGTAGCTTGATAGCCGGCGATCAAATCTTCAGGAAGCGTAATGCGGGCTCCGCGCCTTAATATGCCGTCGGTCTGTCTCATTATGGCATCGACATCATCTCTTATCTCTTCCTCGGGTGGGCTGAAACGGTCAGCGATATTCCAGGCCGTATCACCAGCCTGAACGACATATTCTACGGGCGTAGGGCGTTCGGTTGGGTTGGCAGCACGACCTCCACCACCAGCGACAGCAACTTGATGACCGACAACGGCAGCAACAGCAGCAGCGGCGGCACCACCAGCAAGCAGACGCCTGCGGCTTTGATACATCTCTCGCCTATAGGTTCTGGGCTGATATGGGTTTGGAATACCATCTAGTTGACGCATAATGGTCTATTGTACCAAACATTAGCGCTTTTGTCAATAAAGTTACAGCGCCGCTAGAGTTCTTTTATGCGCTCGGCGAACCACTTGGCACTAGGCCGTATAGTGCGTTTCATACCATGCTGGCGGTCAACTTCAACTAACCCGAATTTAGGCCACCAACCGCTCTCCCATTCGAAGTTATCGAGCAAGCTCCAGTGGAAATAGCCCCTAAGATCTACCCCTTCGCTCAAAGCACGCTCCATTGCTACAATAGTTTCCTCAATCCACCAACGCCTATACTGATCCTTATGATCTGCTACACCGTTCTCGGTAATGAAAATCGGTTTCTTGAATCTAACCCAAGTTCGCAGCAGCAAAGGATATAATCCTTCCGGCTCCATGTACCACCCAAGGTCATTTTTGGGCAATTCGGGATTCTTGCGCTTAAACATACCGGTGTAGTAATCGGTAAAGTAGTAGTTAATGCCTACAAAGTCTTGATGACGGGCAATACGCTTCAAAAACCACCAGTTCCAAAAGTACCGCATCCATTTCGTGGAGATTTGGTCAGATACATTGTGAGGCCGTTTTGCCTGGATGTTGGCTAGCTGCGCTGCCACACCAATCTGCAAATGTTTCTTATGCCCTTTCAGAATCTTATAGGCGCGTTTGTGAGCTACGGCCAAGTTGTAATAGACCTTAAGAAAGCTCCAAAGGTTTTTTTCCTGAGGCGGACGCGTGCCAGTGAGATACCCCAGACTTGCGTAGACGTTATGCTCGTTCAAAGTGATTACATAAGTCGAATGGTTGCCGTATTCTTCGGCGATTTTCTCTACAAAACGGTCAAAATACTCAAGATTGCGCCTATGAGTAAAGCCGCCTTTATCTGCAAACCATGTAGGCACTGTCCAATGCCATAGATTCAGAAACGGCTCGATGCCCCTATCTATCATTTCGTTAATGTATTTACGGTAGTGCTCGACGGCTTCCTGATCCCACTTGCCCTCCTCCGGCTCAAGGCGCGACCACTCAATGCCGAACCTAAACGCATTCATGTTGAGCTTCTTGACTATGTCAAAGTCTTCCTTGTAACGCCGAAAATGCTCAACGCCGCTGCCGGAAACATAATTACCGGGGTCCTTCGCTTGTTGTTTTATTTCATTCCAGATAGGCAACCAGCCGAGACGTTCTTCTGCAGTTTTAGCGAGCTCCTGAGCATGAGCCAGTTCCCAGACTGACCAGTCATTCACCGTACCGCCCTCTACCTGGTGACTTGCCGTACTGGCTCCCCACATGAATTCACGCGGAAAAACAGGATGCTCAAAATTCATATGTTTAGTATATACCCCTCTTAGCGATATTCCGGATTCTCAAAGTCAAAACGCGTACCCGCATCCCACTCACTGCGTTGGTTGCCATAAGCCGGTATGCCGCCACTATCTTTCAGCATTTTTGCCAGGTGCATGAGATTCCATGTCATAAAGGCGGTATTGCGATTAGTGAAATCGTTATCCAGACCAGCAAAGGTACCATCATCCAGCTTGTCGCCATAGCTAGGACCGGGACCTGCCTCGCCAATCCAACCCGCATCTGCTTGTGGCGGAATGGTGTAGCCCAGATGCTGTAGGCTATAAAGTACATTCATGGCACAGTGCTTTACTCCGTCCTCGTTACCAGTAATAAGACAGCCTCCCACTTTGCCATAGTCAGCATACTGTCCCTTGCCATTTAGCACGTGCGAATTGGCATACAGACGCTCTATCACCTGCTTCATTACAGAACTGTTATCGCCTAACCATATAGGTCCGGCCAGTACTACTATGTCAGCGGCTCGAACCTTTTTATAAATTTCTGGCCATTCATCAAAACTCCAGCCGTACTCGCGCATATCAGGGTAAACGCCCGTTGCTATTTTGTGATCAATCGGGCGGATCAGCTCGGTGCGCACCCCGTGCTTGTCCATGATATTTTTGCTGGCATTTATAAGAAGTTCGGTGTGACTCTGTTCCGGTGATTTCTTAAGCGTACAGTTGAAAAACAGAGCTTTCAAACCACTGAAGTTCCACCTAGCAGCTCCTGACATGTTGTTGCCCTCACTTACATTCCAAGACCATTATAACGCTACAATATGTTTTCAGGGTTCCAGCAGGTTCTCATTCCATCGCTCAAAGCGTTGATCTCATCCATCTCTTGCTCGGCAAGGGTGAAGTCAAAGACATCCGTGTTTTCTCGTATCCGAACCGGGTTCCTGGACTTGGGAATGGGAACGGTGCCATGTTGAATCGCCCAGCGGAGCATGACCTGTGTTACGGATTTATTACGTTTTCGGGCAATCCGAACCAGTATCGGATCGTCAATCCGATGACCGTGCGCTAAAGGACTGTAAGCTTCTATGGCGATGCCATGTTTTTTGCAAAAATCCAGAAGCGGAATTTGTTCCTTATATATGAAAGGGTGGAATTCGACTTGATTGACCGCAGGCACCATATCCGAATGCGACAAAAGCTCTTCCAGGTGGCGCACCGTATAATTGGAGACGCCCACAGCTTTAGCCCGGCCGCTATGATAGATTTCCGTGAGCGCCTGCCAACTTTGCTGTCTCTTCCCTGCTATTGGCCAATGGATAAGATACAAATCAATGTATTCCAGACCAAGACGCTTAAGAGAAGCATTAAAAGCCCTGAGAGGCCGTCTGCTCCCATGACTTGCATTCCAAAGCTTGGTCGTAACGAATATCTTCTCGCGCGCAATACCGCAGTGCCGTATAGCTCTTCCTACACCCGGTTCATTCAGATAAATGCGGGCTGTGTCGATCAGACGATATCCGGTATCTAGAGCATTTTTGACACTCTTTTCAGCCTCACGGCTGCGCATTTGCCAAGTTCCAAATCCTATAGGCGGCAGCTCGGCGCCGGTATTAAGCAGAACGCCGTTCATCAAGCGTAGGTTGAGGTTTGCGAGACGGACGTTTGCCATGCCTGTTGCGGTCATAGTACGCCAGTTCCTTCTGATGGTGATCAAGACGGACAATGTAGTCCTCGTAACGATTAAATAGATTTGAATAGTGACTGCCGGGAGTCAGTATTTTTAATAATTTCTTTTCCTGCTCCAAATACTCAACAAGCGAGTAAAAATCGCCGTCTCCTGACACTATGATGGCCTTATCGTAATTTTTCATTTCTTTCATGGCCCAGAGAACGAGGTCGGCGTCGATATTGCCTTTCACATGCTTTTCTTCCTGGTCTGTTTTGGGATCAGTTTCCGGACGCGGTTTAGTCATGTCAAAGGTTGGCTTCAGCACCACCATATATCCCGCATTATGCATTTGTTCGTAGAGATTCTCGTACTCGGGCACATAGCCGATAAACATGTAGGCGCTAACCACTCCGTAGGTGTCAGTCAGAAATTGACGAAACTTCTTCCAGTCCATTTTCCAGCCGCCACGCTGAACGCTTACATTCAAGTTCTGGCTGTCAATAAAAGCGTAAACGCGCTGTTTCCGGTGTCTTCTTCTCATGCCTTAATCATAACATCTTGTACTGCTATGAGCCTTTATCGGTTAAGCATAAGCCTTTGATTCCATTCGTTCTCCGTGATAGACTTTCCCACAATGAGCGTTGATGGAGCACAAAGACCGGTCAACGAAATGACCACCATACTAGGTTCAGTTAACACCGAACTTAAGTGCAGCCTGCTGGGGATTCTGTCAGAAGACGCCGCCGTTACAGATGCACAGCTCTTTGAGGATCTCCATGACAGGAATGCCTTTGCACTTCGACGACCCCTGCCCCAGTCTTCACATTTGGGCGACATCGTCCAACGCATCCCTGATACCGTAGCAGCCACAAGCAGGGATACTATTACAGGTAAAAGAGTTCATGTACGTAAATCCGGTGATATTGGCAGGCTCGCCACAGGTATTGCCGGCGGACTTATGGGGTTATCTGCCGACACTAGCATGCCAATACGCACCGTAGTCGGCGAAAGACGTCAAGCCAGCAGAAACGGAGCCGGCCATGATACGGCTACCGACGCTGTCGCAAATCGTCTTACGACCTATCACAGTGCTCTTATTCTAGGAAAAGAAGGCCGCTGGTTCAGACGAGACAGGCTTTTGACATTCGCCACCCTTGCAATGGGCGGCAGTGAGATTGCGGTTCGCAGAGTAATGTCAAAACTTATCGAAGCTAGGCTGCTTGAACAGAGAACGTCAAGAAAAAGAGTTCAGTACCGATTTAGACCGGACGACGGCTTTCATGACCCGATAGAAGTCGTACGCTCCTATGTTCAATTGGCCGGAAGGTTCGCTATGGCGGATGAAGAAGCGATTGCCGACGGTCACGTACGCTTAGCGGCGCTTCTGGCAGATGAAGAAAGACTGCCTTACCTCATACAGCGTTCCTATGCTGCAACTAGACACACCGGTAAGCACACGCCACGAGCTCCGCGTCCTGCACACCAGGAAGACCCAGTTACACCGTCTTCTGCAGACCCATTCGAAGACTTGCCGTTGCCAAATATGTCTAATGCTCTTCAGTACCAAAATTGACAATAAAAACCCGATTGACGAAGCTAGGGCGTTGATAAGGGCCAGTCACTATCGGCGACAACCAGGTGTGTCACTAATCGAATAATTTCCAGAAGCCTTCGCTGACTACTTCTGCTTTGCCGCCCACAACTTTGATAGCGGTCTGGTCGTCAATGCCGTATACGGGATAGGGGCATTTTTGAGCGTATTGCTCAACAAGCGCATAGCGATCCTTATCACAGTGCGGCTCTATCTCGAAATCCACCCAGCCCAGTCCGCTCAAATCCTTGAGACCTGCAACGTTACTATCGGGCGGAGGCATGTTGGCAACCCCTATCGTAGGCGCAGCGACAATGGTTCCAGCGCTAACTCCGACGTATACCTTGGTTTGCATGTTTTCGTTAAGCCACTTTTGAAAACCCGTCATGCGCATTTGATTGAGTAAATGGAAAGTGTTGCCGCCGCTTACAAAGACCACGTCCACGTCGCGTAAACGCTCCTGCCAGGCGACGTCAGGAGCCGAAGGATCCACCACGTCTATCCAGTTGAAGCCGAACCGCCAGAAGTTCAGAAACTGGTTGATATACCAATCTTTGTTGCCTTCTTCGACATTAGCGGCCGTAGGTATGAAAGCAACCTTCGTAGAACTGGCCGGCTTCCCTACGAGTTCAACTAGCGTATCAGCAATCGCACGCTTGGTAATCCCCGCAGACGTAAGTAAAAGCTTCATGCCTACATCATAGCACCCCTGACAGGGCTAGTCCTGATAGCCATCACCGTACCAGCCTGTAGCCACAAACTGCCTTACCCATACGTTTACAATAGCGCCCTGTTCTTTCTCGACTCCTCCCAGCAAAGCCACGCCCAGTGCCTGCTTAATTCTCAGGCAGTTTTGTTTAGCCGCTTCCGCACTTTCTTTTACAAAATGCGCATTCAGAGGCCATTCTTCATCGTCTAAATCAACTTTTACTTCTGTACCAGCGGTGGCCGAAGTACATGAGCCTGGACCGGCCTGAACTACTACAAGCGTAATATCTTTGGTTGTTATCTCTTCTGGCGGTATGTCGTAAACCACTAAACCAACCGCTTCGAATACCGCCTGACTGAACTGTATGACCTTATCAGGTCTAAACTCATGAAAATGGGTAATTATGGCCTCTGCCATGGCAAATCTCCTTATACATTGGCATTTTCCATAATATTGCAATAATTATCAAAAGGTTGTCCAATTTTCCGGACAAGTATGCTATGTTAGGGTTATGCCACAGATAGAAGTCCTCAAAAAGTACCTTGCCAAGCTGTCAATCGACCCCGAAACGACAGATGTATATATAGAACTGCATAAGCTTGGGCCTACCTCTGCCCTGCAGCTCTCCAAAGAGACTAAAATCAGCCGAACACAGATTTATCGCCATCTGGAAGAGTTACAAAGCAAGGCATTAGTAAGCGCCGAGGAGCTAAGCTACGGCACCTTGTTTCGTGCCCTGCCTCTCGAGAACGTTGAGGCGCTGATTGCCAACCGCGAAGCTGAAAACGCTGCAATCAAACGTAACCTTAGTAGCATGTCTCAAGCACTACAGATGTTAGCCGGCTCCAGCGGGCCTAAGGCCACAGTACATCACTACTACGGCATGGCCGGACTCAAGCAAGTCAACTGGAACCTGACAAAAGCAGAAAAAGAATTTAAGGTGTTTGAGGCCGCACATTTATCGCAGCATTTAGATAAAGCATTTGCGCGCCGTTGCCGCGAAAGGTTTATAGAGCGTAAGCTGACTAGCTATGACCTAACAAACTCAACCAAGGTCACTCTTAAAGAAATAGAGCCGGTGGATATCAGTAGGTCTTTTTATCGTCACATCGAGCCCCGCAAGCTTAAGTTAGATTTTGAGGTTTATATGTATAATGACGTGGTTACGCTGCTGGACTACAACCGCGAAAATCAGACAGCCCTGGAAATCCATCACCCCGCCCTGAAAAATATGATGGAACAGCTGTTCGATACTATGTGGTCACTAGCCCGACCAATAGAAATTAGTAAGTAGATTTAGACCGCTAAGGCGTGCGCAATTAAGTAGTCAGCTTGGTTGTGATTTCCGACAACCGCGTGAGCACCTACTGCCGTCAATATAGGCTGGTGTTCGGGAGAAGCCATACCCAATACAATACAGCCAGCATTGCGGGCAGCTTTCACTCCTGCAATTCGCGTCTCCACGACCACGACTTCTGAGCCGTCAAGCTCAAGCCTGCCAAGAACTTCCATATAAAGATCACTGAGTTCATGCTCGATTTCCTCAGTGCGAAGATCCAGCCTGCTTGCAAAGGCGTCAGGCGTCGGAAGTCCATGTCGACTGGTAATATCGCAAGATCTTACGAACTCGGATGAAACCAGTCCGGTTTTGGCATCCCTCCTGGAATGAAGCCTTAGCGATTCATCGGCATGCGGCATTAACTCGCCGGTCGTAGGATCAACGACCGCACCCTCTAAACGGTAAACTACACCTTGCAGGTGTCCCCCTAAATCCAACATGGATGCCCCCTTTGTTTTAAAGTTACAGTGCTTCTGCTTTTAATGATACCAGTACGCGCAAGCACTGTTAAAGCAGATAGAGCCCTATTTAACCCGGGAGAACAAAGTTTTTATACGATTATACTCAGGCTTCACCTCTTGGCGCACATCATCGAATAATATCTTATCGTTTAAATCCCTCTCGATTTTAGTAAGCACCCACTCCTTTATTTCAGGCAGGGATTTTTCGCGCGACAGCGCCCATGTTCCATAAATGTAGAAGTCAGTTTTTAAATGTGCTAACGAATCGGCGGTCGACAGCACTTTTCCTTCGAGTGTTTGAGGACGCTCCCCATTCATGCAGCTGTGGAAGCGAATCGCATCATCAACAACCAGTTTTATTTCCTCTTCGCTGTAATCAGCCTCTTCCATTAATTGACGAGCCATACTTAAACTCAACTGCTCATGATTCGGATCGTCACGTTTGGTAACAGCATCTGCGACGTCATGCAGTAACGCTGCAGCCTCTGCCAACTCTTCATTTGCGCCATACTTCTGCGCTAGTTCGCGAGCATAATCTGCTGCAATAAGTACATGATTGTCCCATAGCCAGTCTGCCCACACCGCCCGGTTAGAACTCTTTTGCTCGTATAGCTGTGCAATTTTTGCTTCCAGGCCCTGGAGTCTGTTCATACCACAATCATAACAGAAGTATCTTCTGTGCTATGCTGAGATTACTGAAAAGGAGGGGAAATTATGCAGAAAGTAGTTGATTACAAACTTGTCACGTCGAGTTTCCCGGAGGACCTTACAAAGTCCGTAAAATCGGAAATGGCCAAGGGCTGGGTTCCTTCCGGAATTGTGATTCAGTTTAAGGAGTCTCTAGTCCAGGCGATGGTCAAGTTCGAGGAAGCCTGAAAACTTCAGTTTTGTAACAACGTTTTCAGAAGCTCGGGGAATTCTATTGATTTCATGTCCTCCGCTGTAAAGTGACCATAGTTACTGAACTCCCTATACTCCACGTTCTCGATACCTTCACGAATCATTGCGACAGACTTATGTATATTCCCCATATCATTTGCAGAATGGAAAATAATCAGGCGCTCCGTTCGCGAGGCCAGTCCGGGATCAATTTCGAAGTCAAAGAAGCCTCCAGTATGGTCGCCGTCAGGATCCAGCCATGGCGCAACAAGCACTACCCTGCCGACCCGCAAATCCTTGTGCCCGCTCAAGTAGCGTACCCAGAATCCGGCGCCGCAGCTATGTCCGACCAGCATGGTTTCAGGGCCGATTTCAAACCGTTCCACTTCTTTGGCCCACAGATCCCATTCGGGCTTAAAAGCAAACGGCACCTCCGGGGTATATGCCAAAATATCATGTTTTAGCAGCTGCCCTTGTAGCCATGGCAGCCAGTGGGCATTACTCATGCTGGGCATGGCCGGATTATAGTACTCTTCTTTGTCAGGCTTACCGTGCAGTATAATCGCTTTTTTCATTGCTTATCTGACCTTTGCGGTTAAGCTTAGCAATTCGTCTGCGAAGTCACCGATCCGTTCGTGTATGTCTCCGTTTATTAGATTGAATGACTCGTCATAATCGTTCTCCTGGGTACATACTCGCACCGGCGATGAAATCAAATGCTGGCTACGCGCCACGATCATAAGATGATCAACCGCCACAGGAGCTCTGTGAGCACCGTTACTCGCCATAGCCACGACCTTACCTGGAAACTTGGTGTGCTGCCAGTCCAGGGCTGTCTTAAGAATGCTGCTGTAGCTGTTGTGGTACACAGGTGTCACCCAGATGAACGCATCAGCAGCATAACTTTTATCCAAAAATGCTTTGGTCTTCTCGTCATACTGCTTGGAGCGATCTACCGCCCTATTGAAGGTCGGAAGACCATATGAGACTAGGTTTATGATTTCCGTTTCAGACTGAAGCTCGCGCAACTTTGCGGCAATCGTCTGCCCTAGGTGCAGCGAGCGGGAATTCTCGTCACCCGATCCTACCAAAATTAATACTTTCATCTATCAATCATAACACTGCTACTTTTCGTGCTTAGTGAAGAAGGTAATTTCAAACCCGTCCGGATCGGCCATGCAAAAAGACGTATCCCCCCATTCATTGTCACGCAGAGTGTGTGTTAGGTTTCCGGTGTCTTTCAATGCTTCCCACAACTTCCAAACGTCAGACACAGCTAGCGACACGCTGGCACCAGTAACCGGCCGATGCTCGTCACCGGAGCTTAGCAACTCGAGAATCGCGCCGCCCACGCTAAACATAACGCCCTTATTCGTTTCTCCCCTGTCCCATTCATTAATTATGGGGAAGCCTAGCTTTTTTTCGTAAAATTCCCTGACTAAGTAAAAGTTCTTAGGGTATAGCTTCAGCCGGAACTCAGTCACATCAGTCAAACGCCGCATGGTGTCATTGTTGTCTTTCATAATACTGCCGTAATTGCCTCTACGTATGCCGAATCACTGAAGCTATGTGGTGCATCTGGAATTTCTACAGCAGGGCTATGTAGGTCTTTAGCCGTAGAAACAACACGGTCCACCAGTTTTTTGTATATCTTCTTTTCCTTCTCGCCGTAGAAATGAACGCTTTGTACCTTTGTATTATTTATGGCTTCAGCAAGCGCTTCGGCTGAAATAGTGCGGAAGTCATCAACCCGACGTCGGCCGAACCACTTATACAGCTTTTCCTCGGGGTGGAACTTTGGTATGTCCTCCTTAAAAAATGGCGATAGAGAACACAGAACTATCTTATCCGGCTTTAATTCAGCAGCAGTGATTAGCGCAACCATAGCTCCGAAAGAGTTGCCGATGATTATGTTGTGCTTACTTGCCCGTTGCTTATACAGATCTGTAAACTCTCGCACAAATTTAGACATGGTATGGTGTTTCCAGTTTATATCTACGGGAACGACTTTGTAGTTCTTTGATTCAATTGCTTCTCTAAGCAATTTATATTCATCGTGTGCGGCTGTGCGGTTAATCTCAAACCCGGCAATCAAAAACACAATTCCCTTCATATTGTTTCAATCATATCATTTACGCGAATAACGGTTTATTACATACTTCGTAGACAAAACTATTTGAATATTATATGCGTTCTGCTACACTTCATACCATAAGCTAAACTGGAGGGTTTCATGAACGAAGCTAAGGGTGTCGCTGACCAGTTCAGGGATTCAGCTAATGAATTCTGGACAGCCGTCGGCGGCTATTTGCCAAAGGTGTTTGGTGCGTTACTGCTGCTTGTATTCGCAGTAGTGGTGGCCAAATTAGCTCAGGCAGCAGTAGTTAAGGTGCTCGATCTGTTGGGCGTAGACAAGTTAATTAAGAGCAAAGGTATTTCAAGCAGCTTGAAAACAGCTGAAATTGATGTAGATTTGGTTGCTATTGCCGGTCGGATTGTGTTCTGGGTCGTCATAATCATTTTCGCTCTGACGATTTCAGATGTACTCGGCCTGACTGCCATGAGTGATGTAATCAACAGTCTGCTTAGCTACCTGCCTAATGTATTGGCTGCCGCAATTGTCTTGACAGTTACTGTAGCTGGTGCACGTTTAATAAGAGACGTAGTAACGGCAGCACTACGACGCATGCGCGTTGATTTTGCTCACAACATCGGTAACCTGACGTTTTATTTGATACTGGTTTTCGGTTTCCTCATGGGAGTCGATCAGCTCGGTTTCGACACCACAGTACTGACAGCTAACATAACAGTCATTGTCTCAGGCCTGGTTTTGGCTCTTGCCCTTGCCTTTGGCCTAGGCGGCCGTGACATAGCGAGCCGTATCTTAGAAGACGCTTACACAAATCTCAAAAAGCCAAAAGTTCGAAAATAATACATAATAATTTTTAGCTTAACTAGACCAGAGGCTAATACGTCTCTGGTCTTTTCATTGCGGACCACTAGTTCTGACAACCTGCAGCAGTTCGGGAAATTCTAAAGATTCCATCGTATTGCCAAGCATGAAGTGACCATATCTAGGTATGTCTGTTGCTCGAGCCGACGGAAATGCTTCAGTCAGCATTTGCATACTTTGCTGAACATTACCATCATCTAGTGAGCTATAAAAAATAGCCAGGCCGCCAATACAACGCTTAGTCAGATCATGATCAATTGTGAAGTTAAGCAATTCTCTATATTTACGCTGAGGGTCCAGCCATGGTGCAACCAGAATTAACTGACCCACTTCGAAATCGGGATGCTCGCTTAAGTACCGTACCCATAAACCAGCGCCCATGCTGTGCCCAATTGCTAAAGTATTACGATCAACCGGAAATTTTAAAGCTTCAGAAATACAGTCTTCATAGATAGGATCGTATGGTTGAGGAAGCGCGGGAATGACAGTTTCTACACCAGCTTGCTCTAGTCTGTCAGCAACCCAAGGTAGCCAATTTGCTTCATGCGGCTTGGGCAACTCAGGATTGAAGTACCGTTCCCGTTTCGGCTTGCCATGCAAAATAACTGCATTCTTCATAGTAGCATCAGCTTCTATTTAATTTTGCTTCGCCTGCTTTTAATAGCTGGATGTACGAATTTGTATCTCGGATAATATCGTCGAAATTGTGGTACACAGCTTTAGTGACACTAGGCTGGGCTGCCAAACCGATATCTACATAGGGGAACCGTTCTTTTGCATCATAGAGGCATAACATTCTTTTGCCCTTAGCTAGGGCATAACCGAGTTCCAGGCGCACGCCGGCAGATGGCGGATTATTGCCCACAAGAGCTATGACAGCATCTGCTTTATCAAGCGCTTGAATGTCTTTATTGAAAGCGTCAACCGGGTCAACATCGTTTAGCCTCCATCCATCCTGCCTCGCTGCACAAAATACACTAAAGCCTTCGGCTTCGCAGAGAGTTATTAAACGTTCCAGTTGTCGCTTGAACTCAGATAGCACCGCTCCATGTGCATCCACCTTTGATGAAAACGACGTGGCCAGGAATATGTTCATAATGCTCCAATCATAACACCATCACACTAAAACTTAATGCCAGCTAGTTTACATTATTACAATAATATATTTTTAATGTAGTATTGTACTGTGGTGACATTTGAGAGTTTTGAGCATGAAATACCCGTACAAGGTCTAGATCCTCGAATTGATCTCGCTACCGGGATTTTGCTATTGAACCAGGTAACAATCCAACGCATAGAGGAGCAACAGGCTCCGCGCAATCTTCTTCAGCTGCACGGCGTCGGTCGCGTTGCCCTTATTAATGATTACATTACTGCCTCACCGGATGTTCGTATGGTGGTTGGTCTTCGAAGCGTCTTGCGAGGGCCTGACACGGGGCAGAGATTCCCTGGTATGAATGCCGAAGACTGGACAAGATCTGATGATCTGACTTACGGCCATTGGATGGTAGATACAGTCAGTGCCACAGAACCGGCCCCGGCACTGAATAGGCACATACTGGCACAGGCTAGCCGGCTGGGAATCGGCCCCTCAATTAATCATTTCCGCTCCCGCAAAACGTTCGGAAGTCTTTCAGGATATTATGAGGCCTTAGATATATTATCCGGTACTAGGAAGAGATTTTTATTTAGGGATTGGCCGTCCAGCAGATATGTTAGCCGCATCCAAGGGCTAGGCAAGGAATTGGGCCGCAAGCCTACCGAGTCCGAAATTATGGACCGTATAGGAGCCGGCGAAAAATTTCCATCACCTACTATCATCAGAGATGTTTGGGGATCATACCCACAATTGCTTGATGAATGCGGCTGGCCAGACATCAGGAAATGGACTAAGGAGCAGTTCGAAGATTGGGGTGTAGCATTCATGATAGTGAACGAAGGCATGGCCCCTAAAGCCCGACAAATTGATTACCTGTCCGCTCAGGACCGTGGTCCGTCCTCGGGTATGTTTTATCTGTCGCCGTACTTTGATAGAAAATTGAGCACATTCCAAGTAGTGGTAAGAGAAAAATATGAGCAAAAACTTAGCTATATAGATGAGCTGATCAGCCGCGGTATATTGCCTGTTTCTTTATTTGGCGATGATCCCTCCCCTTACCAGAGAGTTCGTAGAGTTGCACAGTATCGGCTATTAAGGCGAGTGGACACCGACTTAAGCAATGGCTTCCACGTATTGGCGGCTAAAAACGAATCCTCAGCTTCGTTCACTTCTCTGGTTCGACAACTCAAGCCACGACTTTCGGAGGATGACATTTATGCAATAGCTAGAGAAATGGGTATTTATGACGACATCTGGAAGCTTGAGATTTATAACGAAACTCTAAAGATTCCGCCTACTTCATCAGATTAGAGAAACTTAAGGCGTTTTAAACGTCTATTATCGTGCTCTTGGATTTATTTATTTTTGGTTCTTCGGGCACGACAACCCACATAACTACATACGGCACCAGACCGGGCAAACCGCCAGGTAGTAGCAATATGAAGAATAAGACCCGGAAAATTATTGGGTCAACGTCAAAGTACTTCCCCAGGCCACCGCAAACACCAGCGATTACTTTGTTATCTACTGAACGGTAAAGTTTCTTAGACATAAGCTTATTGTAGCAAACAGTAAAGAGTTTGGATGCTACTCTTGCACTTGTTGATCCGTCTGCATCAAGGGAATATCGACAGGCCTGAACTGAGTTACAGCATTATCGTGTGCTAGCAGTAGCTCGTTTGTTCTATAAAGTCGAAGCATTTGCACATAAGCACCAACTGCCCCTACAAGCGAAATGATTCCAGTATTATCAATGATTTCGCCTGCAGCCGATACGCCGGTAGAAATTCCCAAAACGAGCGCGGCAGCATTCCTGGCCCGGCGTACACGCTCTAGTGTTTCCGGCTCTAGGATGTGAGAAAACATAGCCTTCTCTGAATCAGGTCTTATAAAACCCATAGCGTCTCCTTTATTTCAATACTATACCATGTTTATGGGTATACTCGCCATCTGTCGCAACCATTAAATCAAGATAGCACTAGCTACTTACCCGTAGCGCGCGCATAAATAATTGCGCCAAGACCGATCGCTAAAAACACCAATCCTATGAACTGTATTAAAGAGACCTTTTCCTTAAAAACAAAATAGCTGAGTATAGTGGATAAGAAAATTGCACCGCCCAAAACAATTGGCGACACTATGCCGACTTTATTCAGCGTAAACCCCTTATTGATTGCCAAAGTAAAAAGTGCCACCGTAACACCACTAAGAACGGCCATTATAACGCCGAACTTGTTGTCGGTTACTGTCTTGCGGCTAAAAAGCGGTAATGCCACAGCAGTGGTAGTTATGGCTGAAATGATAGTAGTTACCGCTGAAGCAAAGTTGCTATTGACGTTTCTCGCAGCCGCCGCTCCAAAAATAAGCGCCGCCGTGTAAAGCCCAAGTGCCAAAAAAATATAAATCATCTTGGTTCAATCATAGCATCTAGTTAGATAAACAAAGTTATTACTAGGATTAAAGCTACCGCGGCCATTATTCGTTTTACGAAGACGTTCCCTCTTTTTACCGCCAGATTCAGACCCAGGAATCCACCAACCGCCGTGCCGACAAACAGTGTTGAACCAAGCGGAATATTTACGGCACCGTGCCCGAGGAAAAATATTAACTGCAAAGGCAGGCTAAGTAGTCCCAAAAACCGTCTGGTGCTTATTGTTTCAATTGCACTCAAGCCCAAGAACCCAATCAAAACATAGTTTACTAATATGCCTAGCCCGGAACCGAAGCCGGAAAACACCACGCTAATTATAAAAAATAGCAGGTAGCCCCCGTATTTTTGCTTTGGCGTTACCTTGCGCGAACCTTCGGCTATTCGCCAGCTGGCGATGCTGGCTAGAGCCGTAACTACAACAATTATTGAGCTGATTACTTTAACGGCATTGTCTGAAAACAAGAACGTAAATTGCGGGCCTACTATACTGGCTATGACCGTGAGGATTAAAAGTGGCTTCAGATAATCTTTGCGTATAATGTTTTTGTTTCGGGCGCTAACCATCGAGCCAACCATTATCCCGACACCACCAAACTTAATGGTTCCGATGGCTGCCGTAGGCGGAACGCCCAGCAGTTGAAGCGCCGGCAGCAAGATAAAGTATCCTGCTCCGCCGCCGATATTACTCAGAAAGCTCGACACTACGCCAAGCACAAAGACAAAAACAAGCTCAACCATTGTCGTTAAATCATAACAGAATCAATTGCGGCGTTATACGAGCTTATAAAGCTCAGGTTCACAGTAATTAAGCGCCACTAGAGAAACCGGTTCTTCAAGTGTGGCTACCGGTCTGTCATCGCACATGATGCGCGGATTATTAATCGCCACCAGCAGTCCGTGCGACCTCTCATAAGGAGTCAGGTCCCGTATCTTCAGGCCGTGCGGCACGTCATACCAGGGCCCAACTATGATGCCTGCAAAATCACCGTCCAGGTCAGTGTCGGGCGTGATCATCGCCCAGGATACACCACCGGATGCCTTGGCTACCATAAAGCCTCCGGCCTTTTTGATCTTAATCGGGTTTCCGGGTGCAATATCTACCTCGCCGGATACTTCGTCTAAAAAGCGATCGATGTGGGTGCTTGCCACACCTTCCTCAAGCCCGGTGACGTTTGCCAGCAGACCATCAAAACGGCCTAGCAGTTCTTCTCGGCCAGGGTTTACAGTTTGAATCCCAATTGATGAAAGAATACGCATAGTAAATTCCGTTTGCTCGCCGATACTGAAAGCAGAGCCCATAAGACGGTCAAATTCTGTCGGGTCATAAGCCATAATGAGCAACATTATACAATCAACGTGACTGTTGCAAAGTATTTCGCGTGCTAGCCTCTGAAAACTTTTAGCTATTAATTATTTACCTGAGATTGAGTAGCCGCCATCAACTAATATAGTTTGACCGGTAATGAAGCTTGCTCGATCACTGGCCAAAAACAAGATAGCTTCGCCAATCTCACCCGGCTCAGCAACCCGACCCGTCAGTGCTGTTTTAGTTTGCGCCCAGACTGCTTCAGTCCAGTGCTGTGTCATTTCAGTATTAGTAAAGCCCGGCGAAACTGCATTTACAGCTATATGCGGAGCAAACTCTTTGGCAAGCGTAGTGGTGAGGTTAATAATAGCAGCCTTAGAGGCTGAGTAAGCAGGCTTGCCTGCCGATTCGCTATGTCCGCGTATAGAAGCAATGTTTACTATCCGCCCGTACTCCGCAGCTTGCATCGCCGGGATTACGGCTTTACAAAAGTTGACGGTACCCAGAACATTTACCTTAAATAAATCCAGCCAGATTTCTGAAGTAGCCTCTAGGAATAATTTTGACGTGGCGATACCTACACTGTTGACGAGTACGTCAATCTTGCCTTGCTTGCTCAAAACCTGATCCACGGCTTTTTTGACTGCCTTTTCATCAGTAACGTCACAAGCAATATGTTGCGTGTCCAGTTCTTGTGCTAGTTTTTTGAGCTCATCTGACTCGGTTCTACCGTGCAGCACAACGCTCGCGCCATAATCCTTAGCCAGCTTTGCCGTAGCTGCTCCTATTCCTCTCGAAGAGCCCGTAATTAAAATTACTTTGCCTTCTAACATGTTCTTCATGTCTCAATCATAACATTGACCTTCCATTTTGTTTCGGCAAAACGGAAGCCAAAAGCCGACAGGCGGCTGAAGGTTTAGTTAGCGATTATGGTGTCAACGGCTTCGGTTAGGTTTGTCGCTTGATAGTCCGCTTCAGGCGCTTCGTCCTGTACATTTGCAGTTCGCACCAATATAGTCCTCACGCCTGCGTTCTTACCTGCCAACACATCGGAGCGATGATCGCCGGCCATAAAGATTTCTGTCGGATTGAGATGAAAGTCTTTCATGGCCTGCAGAAGCATGGTCGGTTTTGGCTTGCGACATTCGCAGCCGTCATCCGGTCCATGCGGACACATATAGGTTTTCAGGATCTTAACGCCGCTTGTTTCCAGTTGCTCAACAACTTTGGCATTTATACGGTCAAAGTCTTCTTGATTCAGTCTGCTTTCAGCAATTCCGGCTTGGTTTGTTATCAGAATTACAGAAAAGCCGTTATCTGCCAGCTGCTTGAGTGCAGAGATTGAATCTGGGAACAGCTGGATTTTATCTTCCCTGTCCACGCGTTCATCTGGCGGATCAACGATAACTGTCCCATCCCTGTCCAGCAAGACCACTTTCACTTTTCGAAAGCCCCTGTTGATGGGATTGAAGCCTCATGATTCGGGGGCATGAAGCCGATTTCGTCTATCTCACCAAGAAGCGTTACTTTGCCAAAGTCTTCGTTTTTTGGCATTGCCAGCCACTGCTTACTAACCTCGCTATTGCCTTGGTGTAATTCCTTCATTGCAGCGTCACGCAATTCTTTGGAGTCCCATTCAGCAATCGCCATCACCGAACTACTGCCGTGCATGCTGTGCAACTTAGTACCACGCGATCCAGGCAGCTTTTGTATGAGCGCACTTCCCTTCCTCCAGTGTTCAATAAACTGCTCGCGCATCGAGTCATCATCGAAATCAACCCTAAAAACATATCTGTGCGGCATGTAAATTACACTTTTATAAATTTACTAATCTCAGTCACCTTGATTCGTTCTTGGTCGGTGGTGTCGCGGTTGCGGACGGTGACTGTGTTATCTTCCAGAGTTTGGAAATCAATCGTTACGCAGTACGGCGTGCCGATTTCGTCCTGACGGCGATATCGTTTACCGATATTGCCGTTGTCATCCCACATGACATTGCCTCCGCTGGCCAGCGGATTCTTCTTCAGCATGTCGTAGACTTCCCTGGCCTTAGCTAACAGTTCCGGCTTGTTCTTGAGCAGTGGACTGACAGCGACACGGTACGGCGCCAAGTGCGGTGCGAGCTTCAGCACTACGCGAGTCTCGCCGTTGATCTCTTCCTCATGATAGGCATTGGTCAGTACGGCCAGAAACATACGGCCCACACCAACTGAAGACTCAACGATGTATGGTGTGAATCGCTCTTTGGTCTCTTCGTCAAAGTATTGCAGATCCTTTCCGCTAACCCGCATGTGATTGCCCAGGTCAAAGTCCGTGCGGTTGTGCGTACCCCACAGTTCCTTGAAGCCCTGCGGATACTTGAAGTAAATGTCATGGGCAGCGGCCGCGTAGTGGGCACGCTCGTTCTCGTCATGTTCGTGCCACTGCAAATTCTCTTCCGCAATCCCGAGCCGGCCGGTTAAAAACTTCCATGCAAAATCACGCCACTGTTCATAGACTTCATCCTGCATATCCGGCTTGATGAAGTACTGCATCTCCATCTGCTCAAGCTCGCGCACACGAAATATAAAGTCGCGCGGACTGATTTCATTTCGAAATGCCTTGCCTATCTGGGCGATACCGAACGGCAGTTTGGCACGCATGGTCTCGCGCACGTTCTCGTAATTCGTGAATATAGAACCGGCTGTTTCGGGGCGTAAGTATGCAACGCTTGAGTCATCCTCAATTGGACCCACCCAGGTCTTCATCATCATGTTGTAGTAGCGCGGTTCGGTCAGCGTCTTCTTGCCGCACGTCGGGCATGCCTTGTCTTTCAAAAGTTCTTTAAGCTCGTTTAAATCCGTTGAGTCGGTTCCAGCCAGGTGGTCTGCCCTGTGTCTACCACCGCAGTTTTTACAATCAACCAGCGGGTCCGTGAACCCGGCTATGTGGCCACTGGCCTCCCAAAGCTTGGGATTCTGGATGATGGCACCATCTACGCCGAAGATATTGTCTGATTCTTTGACCATCGCCTGCCACCAGAGCTGCTTGATATTGTTAACCAGTTCTACGCCAAGCGGACCATAGTCCCAGAAACCCGCCAGGCCGCCGTAAATCTCCGACGCCTGAAATACGAACCCTCGGCGCTTACACAAACTGACAATGTCATCCATTTTCGTCTCACTCATAAGTGAAGATTATAACAGTTGGGTTTGTATTTTGTATCTTAAGAAATTTACTGCTTCCTAAGCAGCCCACTGCTGCCTATTCTGATAATGCCATTTCAGCCGCACCGCATAAGCCTCAACGGCAATCGGATCGACTTTCTTCTTACTTTTCGCCATCTTAGCAAGGTCTTTAAGAACTTTATGTTCTGGAAAGGCTTGTTTCAGCTGCCTTGCTAACTGCACAATAGCAGAATTATGACGCCTAGAGAAAACCTTCGTGTCCTCAAAGTAGGCATTTATAAATAGGCGCACATCTATAGGTTTTTCGCCTCCGTTACACAGCGCATCCAATAGGCTCCGATAAGCTGCATAGGTACCGTATTTTACATCAGGATTAGTCACGTCCGGACTACCCTGATGCATGGTTTCCGCAATGTGTTCAACTATCGCCTCATTAAGAACTCGCCCGGCACCTTTATCTTCAGGCTTAAACATCCGATATAGTCCCGTCCTATACAGGCCATTTTTAGTTATGCGTCTCATGAGAGGTGATACATCCTTACCAGCTACGATATGAGTGAATTCGTGCGTCACAGTACTGGGATGGTAAACACGCCCCTCCCATCTGTGGGTAGGCAAAGTAATCCAAATGTCATGATCGTTCATGACTGCCGATGATCCTACCTCTTTCTTGGCAATCGTACCCAAACCGTCATCAATTCTCAGTTGGGTATTATCAATACGCAGCATACGATTTGTGCTTAGCGTACCCCTGGGAAGCCAACCATCCCGTACCCCCCGACCCAACAGGTCCTTAAAATACCCTTTGGCAAAGCTCCATTCACCTGACTCAACTGGTGCTCGCTGTTCGGACACTATCCTATGGTTGTGCCACTGCAGTACATTAAGAAGAGTCTCATCGGACACTTTCGGTTTGCCGCTATCGTCTTCTTCAAGAAGTAGCGCTTTCGCACCGCCTGGTTCCGCACTTTCGAGACCGATGTTATTTGCCAGCCATTTCGGCATGGCTTCAAGGTCCAGCATTTCATCCAACGTCTCTACTGTATCTTCAGGGATAGAGGCGAGCGTCTTTCGTGCCCCGTCTAGGCTTTTTGCTATATGCCTCTTATAAAAACGAGAGACTTCCGTGCCATGCTTGATTGCTTGCCGGGTACCTCTTACTGACCACCAAACCGCCCATCTGCCAAGAACACTGTTAGGGCCAGCTATAAACTCTTCTTCACGAAACTCACCGCTAGGAGCGATAGATGCCTCGATATAATCATCACCGGTCACCCCTAGTAGCGGATCATCATTAGGACCAGTCTCAGACCCGATTTGAGCAGCCAAAACACAAGCTCCTTATTCAATATTACAATAACATTATTATTACATTTGTCAATCGCATACTCTATATTCGAACGAATCGGCTCAGCATAGTCTTGGCTAGCTGGAGTGCTGGCGATTGGTACTTATCAGCGTCCTTTACCTGCTTCAATGGCAGCGGCTCGTTAAGCCCGATAGCCAGCCGGATGAGCTTGATATGGTTGGCTGTGAACGGGCCGGCGGTCGTCGGCCGGAATGCCATGTCCTCGTATGAGAACAAATAATTATTGTCAGCCTCTAACTCATTACCCGAAGTATCATTTTGTAATCTGGGGCTGTGCCCCGATATCTTTAGCAGCTGCATAGTAAACCAAAGCTCAACCAGCTCACCAGCCAGCCCCTGATCATTTAGACCCTCAAGCGTCGCTATAAGCAGATTATAGTATTCCTCGCCTGCAGCATCTTCTGTCGTGCGATTAATGCGTTTTAATAGATCATACCCAAGCATTGTCCGGTTTATGTCTTTCACTATATCCTCGTAATGCGTAATGAGCCGCGACGACACTAGTGTGCCTATTTCTTTGCGGCCGCGCAGAAACGTTACATGACTGACACTGAAAAGCTCTATGCCGCCAGCCAGTTTGGACCGTTCACGACGCACACCCTTGGCTATTAGTCTGACTTTGCCAAAGTCAGGAGTCAAAACAGTAATGATACGATCAGCTTCCTGAAACTCAGTCCTTGCAAGAACTATACCCTTAGTAACTACCTGCTGCTTCATGCCGAAACTAGATCAATGGTTCTTACGAGCTTAGATAGTTTGGTCTGAGGCTTATACAAATAACCTCTTACTCCAAGCTGCTCCAGCAGACCCGTATCACCCCCTGCGTCTTCTCCCGGGGTAAGTGACAACACAACTACCGGTATATGCTGCCACTCGGGATAAGAACGGAATTCATACAGAAATTCAATGCCGTTATGCATGGGTATCTGCAGCTCAAGGATGACCAAATCAGGCAGCCCGTTTTCCATAGCGAACAAAGCTGTCTGCGCCGACGGCTCTCTGTGAACCGTATGGCCTGCATGTTCCAGCACCGCTTGATAGTTTTTCGCCAATATGTAATCTGGCTCGATCAGTAGGATTTTCATTCTAGACAAGCTGCAGCTGCGGATTAGGTATTAATGTGGCCGCCAGACCGGTAAGCTGGCTGTGACGGGACACTTGGAGTTTGCTTGCCATTATGCCAAACAGCGAGTCAGCTACGAATATACCGGCACCGGAACTATGGCCAAGCGTCGGCAGGGATTGTCGTGCCATGCCATGTATAAGCTTGGCCCGACGGAACATGTCAGTCGTCAACTCGCTCTGGTCGCCATAAGTCCCGGCTACGATCCCGGAGCGGCTCTTATGCGCCGCCAACACAAGACGAGGTTTCTTAACTGCCGTCTCCTGCTGTGCTTCGATAAAAGAATATCCAAGCGCCACCATGGCAGCTTCAAGGCTTTGGCGGTGTCCCATTACTGGACCATAGCGTCCGCTTAAATGTATCTCAATGTCGCACGAGTATTCTTTGGCGATTTTGTCCAGACGATCAGCCGCGGTCTGAAGAACGGATGATACCGTAACCGGTTCAAGCTCCAGGCTCGTCTGCTGTCGGGACAGCTGCCGGCTCAATAAATAACTGTCAATCAGGTGCATGGCCATATCGGCTACACTCTCGACGTGATCAAGTCGCACTTCGCCGCCCATGCGCGCCAGCTCTATGTGCTGAGAAATATGCAGAAGCGGCAGCTTCAGTTGCTCGGCCAGCGCCAGGAATATCCGGTCTTCACCTCTTAAGCTGTCATCATCAAGGCTAATCATGGCCGCCTGTTACCCTCTCACACTTTATGTGATAAGTATAGCATCTGCTACAGCTGCCGTACGTAACTTAAGGTGAAAAGGTCAGCTCTTTTAGAATGATGTTATTGAAGTCCGGTACGAATGTTTCGGATTCGGTTGTGAGTTTAAGCGTCTTATCTCTGAGAGGAAAAAGCACTACACTACCCTTTTTGTTCTTGTCCAGTTGACCGTCTATTCGTGCCCCGGCGGTGTTCTGGATTTGGATAGGCGTGACTTTGACTCGCCCAGCCTTGCTGTCGCTATCGAACTTTTTCAGTTCCTTTGCATAATCTGACTCAATTACCTCGAGATGCAGCGCATAGGCAGTACCTGACTTAAGGCCCGGTATAACATGCGGGTGGAAGTAGCCGTCAACAGGAGTTGAGCTTCTATCGTCCTCGGTTACGTAGGCCGACCAGGTACGAGGATATTTAATTTTGACGCTGCCGAAGGCTGAGGGGCCTTGATACTCCGTAAGTGGTTGCTTTTCGCGCTCGGCAAAATCAGCATCCTTTTTGGCCTCAGCTTCTTCTACGGCCTTGGTGACTGCCGCTTCTATCTTCTGATCAACGTTGTTTTTGTAGTCGTTACGCTCTGAGAACGCCCATAAACCGAATCCGGCCGAAACCAGAAACAGCACGATGAATAAAACCAGTGCCACCAGCAGTACCAGGCTTGAATGGCGCTTCTTGACCTGTGATGAAGTTATAGGCGACTGCATAGGAGTTTGCTGCGGATACGGCTGCGGCATCTGCTGCATAGAGTTATCATAATCGGGCTGCATATCGCTCATGGTAACTGTTTCCGACGATTTTTTCAATTACCGGTAACGGTACAGGTACACGCCATTGGCTAACTTTGCCGGTTTTTTGCCGGGGATCATGAAGGTATAGCTGACAAGTTTGACGCGTCTCCCTTTATATTCCTGAATAATTTTTTTATCCAACTTTTTCATGTATCTGTCTAGTAAAAATACAAAAATCCCGTCTGTTGCCGGCCACTTGGCGCTCCAATAGTTTCGCCATTTGATACTTACCTGCTTCCTGTATTTGAAGGTATGAATACGAGCTATCAATACCAAGATGGGGTTCAGCTCGTAACCGATTACCTTAAGGCCTCTTTTGGCTGCCTGCTTAGCAACCCGACCATCGCCGCAGCCAAGCTCTAAAAGCGTCTGGCCGGGTTTAAGATCTAGTAAATCCAGCGCGGTATCGGCCTGGCTTTTAAGCGTCGGCAGGTACGGGGCCCCGAAGGCCACTACAAAGCCGAACAGCAAGACCACCCCGAAGGTGATCAAAAATACGGTCATAGCTCTGTCTGGCCAAAATCGGCTTGGATTTTCTCAACTTTGTTTTCAGCAGTCTTAAGATGCGCTTCTAATTGCTTAAGTATATCCATACCCCGCTCGTACTGTTTCATCGCCTCGTCAATATCGATGTCCGGCGACTCCAGGTGGTCAAGAATCGTATCCAATTCCGTGCTCAATGCCGCATAGTCAACAGACGTGTCTTTAGCCATATTAGTTATATGATAGCACTGACTGTGGCCTTAAGAAGCAGACGGCTCCAGAAAACAATCAGCCAGAGCATCAATATCGGCATGTTCAGGACTACCGGCTCGTATATCTAGACTTCCAGAAGGTGCCGCAAGAACAGATAAAGGTCCATACCCGGAATCGTCCATGGCGCCGGGTCTATACGCATCAAACACGAACAGCGTTTCCCGCACTGAATATTGAACTACAACGCCCGGCGCCCACTTGGCAGTAACTGACCCAACCCGCAAGTTAGGCTCATCAATACTCTGAGTTATACGGAGACTGATCTCTGCGTCAGCCAACAGGTCTCTGTGAGCCTGTGTAAGTCCAAGCCTGGCATACAAGACACCAGGATCAGGACAGGCAAAGGTACGCTCTTGCTCACCCTTCTTTGCTCGTCCCAAATCTACAGCCCATATTTTAGCGCTTGTTTTATTTAGCGCCTCTCGCTCTTCATCACTCATAGCATCACCGGAAGTGCGCTGCATGCTTCTAATTAAAACTGCGCATTCGCCTAAACCTTTTTCGAATGACGGATTCATAAAACTTCCTCTTATAAATGATTTTATACTACTTTTTAGCTATCTTATCAATGGCCGCCTCTATGTTTCCGTCATGAAGCTTGATGGTTATATCGTCTCCTGCGGTAACTTTAGTTACTGATTTAAGAAGTGCGCTATTATGAAAAACCAGGGCATATCCGCGACGTAGCGGTGCCTCAGGATTAAGAGCACCAAGTAACTTACCCCTGGTTTGATTACTGCGCTCGGCTATATTCAGCATCAGTTTCATGCGGTGCTGAAGTAAGTTTGCTTGACTCCTGAGATCTGAACGGCTCCTTGCTACCGCTGAGACTAATAAATGCTGTAGTCTTTGCTTAGCGGACTTTAGCTGTTGCATTGTTTCTAGTTTGTCGGGAACGAGCATTTGAGCTGCGTTGCTTGGCGTGCTTGCGCGCCGGTCAGCCGCCAGTTCGGCCAGGCTTATATCCACTTCGTGCCCTATGGCCACCAGTGTTGGTATCCGACTCGAGGCCACTGCCCGCGTGACTTGCTCGGTGCTAAATGCCGCCAGATCATCGGCACTGCCGCCTCCCCGTATGATAACTAGAGCTTCTACTGGTTCTGCATGACTGTTGAAGTACTCGATAGCCTTGATAATCTGGCCCGGCGCCTGCTCACCTTGAACCTGAACATCGGCGAGAGCAACTTCAACCCCGCCCCACCTCTCGTTCAGTATTTTGATGAAGTCAGCGTATGCTGCCGATTCACTCGAAGTAATAAGTCCGATTTTCTTAGGCGGAAACGGCAGTGAACGTTTGCGGCTTTCATCAAACAAGCCCTCAGCAACCAACTTAGCCTCTAGAAGTGCGGCGGCACGCTTAAGTGAACCCTCGCCGACCGCGCGCATAGAAACAATATTGATACTAAAGCCATATTGGGGATGCAGACGCGGCATGCCCTGGACTTGGATTAGAAGCCCCTCCTCAAGCGGACCGGGCAGCTGATACACCGTGCCAAAAAACTTTACGCTGGCATAGTCGTCCTTCAAGTCAAAGTAAACCCACTTGTTCTTGCTGATTCTGAAGTTAGCCAGCTCGCCCGCTACTGAAACCGCCGGGTATGCCATCTCAAGCGTTTGGTTCAATACTGCCACGAAGTCCGATGGTGAAAAGACTACTTCCTGCATAAGAATAACTCTAGCAGCTTTGGCGTACGCCTACGAGTCTATTCCAATCGATCCTGATCGGTGTCGTGATTTTGTAAACTGCGCTGGTAAAAGAAGTATCCGACGGGCATTTGGGTGGCCATACTTACCATGCGAAACGCCACGATAACGGGCAGGCTTAGCCCTGGAGTAATGCCAGCAGCGGCAAACACACCAGTCATAAGGGCTTCATAAATGCCTATGCCTCCCGGCAGTACCGAAACTATACCAGCGAAGTTAGCAACGGCGTATGCAATAATAATTGCTCCCGGATTAACAATGTGCCCGAACGCTGCAAAAACAAAAAAGATGGCTGTTATCTCAGCAATGTTTGCGGTCAGCGCAAACCCAAGGGGCCGCCTTAGATCCAAAACATGCGTACGCAGTAGCTTGTAGTTCTCGTGTAATTCAGTAAACACACGCTCAACTCTAAGAACGCTGATAGTTTCCGGATGCCGCGGCCTGACTACTTGGATAAGCCTATTCACCAGCCTGGTAAGACTCGTGAAAAAGGCATTAATGCGCGATTTGCTACTGATGATGTATACGACTATAAGCGTTCCGACCAACAGGAGCGTGGCTAACGAACCCGCGACCAGCATAACGAAGTTATTCACGCTTCCTACAAAAGCAAGCAGCAAGAGCCCTAGACCAAGCAGCAGCTGGAAGGAAACGAACAGCAAGGCAAAACGCATGATCTGCACCAAGGTCGCCTTGCCTGCCGAAATACCTTCCGGTTTCATGCGAATGCTCAGGTATGAGAAGCCGCTGACACCGGCACTCGGAAAGACATTATTCACAAAGTTCAGCTCTAGGCTCAGCCGCATCATAGCTCTGGTGCGAAAACGATCGCCGAGAATACGGAATATGCCCTGGTAGAGCTTGGCTTGTGAAAAATGATTGAATACGGCCAGCGGAACAACCAGCAGTACCGGCCAGGGATTAGCTTTTCTAAGATTACCTACGGTTTCGATAATCTGTCCGCGCAACAAGTAAGCCGTTAATGCCAATGCCGCAAAAGTTATGATCGTAAAGAAAATTTTCCAACGTTTTCGCTTGATTTTGTCAACCATTTGTACCAATTATAGACATCTCAACCTTAAAAACCTAGGCAGAACCGCTATACTAAACTTAATGAAATCAATTTGTATATTGGGACGCCAGCCTGCTTTGGGGCTTGCGGAACTAGAAAGCCTGTTCGGCCCCGACGCAATCAAGCCTTTAGGTGAAAGCACCGCGGCCGTTAATCTGGAACCGTCAGGCATATCACTCGAAAGACTTGGCGGCACGCTAAAAATCTGCAAACTTCTTACTTATCTTCCCTACACGAACTGGCAAAAGATAGAAAAATACTTAATAGAAAGCCTGCCGGAACATCTGGGATATATACCTGAAGGCAAGATAAAGTTGGGCCTCAGTCTGTATGGTCAGGCAGCGAGCGTAAGACAGCTGAATACAACCGGGCTCAAGCTCAAAAAACTTATTAAAGATTCCGGGCGCTCGGTACGTGTAGTACCCAATAGCTCGCCTACTTTAAACACGGCCCAGACTATTCACAATAGCCTAACCGGCCCTAACGGTCTGGAGCTGGTCGTTATAATTGATCGCGGTCAAGCGGTGCTGGCTCAGGTTAAAGCCGTGCAGGATATTGCCGCATACGCCGGCAGGGATCAGGTTAGACCCAAACGCGACTCGCGTGTTGGCATGCTTCCGCCTAAGCTGGCACAAATTATAGTAAACCTGGCCCGGCCGCAACCGGGAGCAACCGTGCTTGATCCTTTTTGCGGTACGGGAGTTATCCTGCAAGAAGCCGCACTTATGGGCTATAACGTTTATGGAACCGATCTCGAAACACGGATGGTCGACTACACGGAAGCAAACCTTGACTGGCTACGCGTAGAAACTATCCAGCGCCGGGTCCATCAAGCTGATGCTACAACCGCAGAGTGGGAAGAACCCTTTGACACGGTCGCCACCGAAACTTATCTGGGGCGGCCTTTCTCCTCTTCTCCTGAACCGGAAGTATTGAACGAGGTCATCCGTGATGTTGATACGATTCATAGGAAATTCTTCGCTAATTTGTCCGGACAGCTAAAATCCGGTGCGCGGCTTTGCCTGGCCGTCCCTGCCTGGAAGCAGAAAAACGGCTTTAGCCACCTGCCTTCTCTTGACCACCTCGAGAAATTGGGGTATACTCGGACGAGTTTTGTTCATGCTCGCGCTGAGGACCTGATCTATTACCGTGAAGGTCAAATTGTCGGTCGTGAACTCGTAACACTCGTAAGGAAATAGAATGTCACACGTTAAAGCAGGTGGAACCAGTAAAAACATTCATGACAGCCCAGGCCAGAGACTGGGTGTTAAGCTGTTTGGTGGTCAAAAAGTCAAAACCGGCCAAGTCATAGTGCGTCAAACCGGCCTTTCAAAAAGAGCCGGTGACGGCACATTCGTGTCTCGCAACTTCACGATTCACGCGTCCAAAGATGGCACCGTACAGTTCAAAGAACGCAAAGTACGCTTATTCAGCGGCAAGACAGTCCGCCGTACCGAAGTCACAGTAGAATAGTTAATCGCCTAGTAGGCTGCCGTAGTCTGGTTGAATTTCCATAAGAGCAACATGGCCGACGTCCCTGCCAGCTTCTTGCTGCTGCCTTATGAACTCAGCAGATCTGGTAATCATACCAATATCCAGGGATGCCCGGCCCGCTATACCGGCAGCACGCTCCCAGGTTTCTTGACTGCGGCGTATTGTATCCACATCTGATCCTAGATTTTCACTAGCATGCCAAGCTTCTTTTCGACCGGGAGTCTGGAGATAAGTCCTTAACTCCTCTATAATTGCCTGCTTCCATGGAACCGGCCGTTCATGTATGGGCAGCCGGGCTTCTTCCGGCGTAATGGTATCGACATAGGCCACGATCTGATCCATTGTGGTCATTGTTGCTGTTTCGGGTTTACCGTGCTCCACCCGTACGCGCGTTATAAGATTGCCAAGAGCCGCAGAACCATTAGGCACAGCATCAACGGTCATAACGGCACGGCGAACACCCCGGTTACGTGTAATTGTCCGTAGCCATGACACCGCCTCATTGCCTGTGGGATCGGTGATATCGGTACGCCCTGCAACATCTGAAATATCGGAGATGGTCTCCACGCCTTTTGACGCTCCTTGGGAGCGGAATATCGAACCGATCAGATGATCACCCATGACCTGTGTACGCTGCTGTGGCGAAAGCTCCTGACTATCAAGTTCAGCAACTACCCGGTCAGTATATTGACTAACGGGTCCGTCAGGGAGAGAACGGGCTCGGTCTATTTGTGATGGGTCTGATGCTTCGGCTGTCATGTTTTTGTGTTAATTATATGATATATACTAACACATTATTGCCTTTTAAGCAATCTCAGTTCTGTTTTGCTGCGAGGAACTATGAATATAGGTGGGCAAACCCTCTGCTAAGAGCTACATGCCAAGATGGTGTTTGATACGATCAACGACGTCGGCAATTACTACCTGTGATTTGACCAGATAATCGTCTACGGCCAGTTGCTGGGCCCGTTCCCTGTCGGCGTCCTGGCTAAGTGCCGTAAGCATTATGACTTTGGTGTTCGCCGTTTCCGGAGTATTGCGCAAAATATCAAGCACGTCAAAGCCGCTTACCTTCGGCATCATTACATCAAGCAGAACTAAGTCGGGCTTGAACTCGATTGCAGCAGCAAGAGCGTCTTCACCGTTGGGTACGCGCCGTACGGCAAACCCTTCAGCTTCAAGCCTCGTTATATATACGCCAGCTAGTGAATTATCATCCTCGACCAGAAGAATCTTTTTGGGGCGCGCTCCAGGAACCGTTTGTGCCTGGCTTTGCTCGTCTTGAGCTTGATTTTGCTCATCCATAGTTTTTATGCTATGCCTTTTCTTCGGCTTTTGCAACAACCGCTTTTACGAAACCATCAAACATAGGATGAGCACGATTCGGGCGCGACTTAAATTCCGGGTGGAACTGACTTGCTAAAAAGAACGGGTGGTTAAGCGCTTCTATCATCTCTACCAGCTGACCGTCGGGGCTTGTACCGCACGCGCGAATACCCCATTCAGCATAACGGTCGCGATAGGCGTTGCTGCACTCGTAACGATGCCGGTGTCGTTCAACGGTTTTATCCGATCGGTAAACGCGTTCTGCAAGACTGCCTTTTTCTATGTTGCAAGGATAATTCCCAAGTCGCATTGTGCCTCCGGTGTTTTCCTTGCCTTTTTGCCCGTTCATTGTATTAATGACCAGGTCCGGACTGCTTGGATCAAGCTCTGCGGAGCTTGCTTTTGAAAGCCCGCTGTTACGCGCGGCAGCTATTACGGCCATTTGAAGTCCCAAGCACAAGCCCAGGTACGGCAGATTACTCTTTAGCGCGTGCTGTGCAGCTTGAATTTTGCCCTCTAGCCCCCGAATACCAAAACCGCCGGGCACGACAATGCCGTCAACATTGGCTACGGCTTTTTCTACCAACAAATCACCGTTCTCAATGGATTCGGCATCAATCCATTCGATTTCCATAGTCACTCCGCTTCCCCACGCGGCTGCGCGCAAGGCCTCAAAGACCGACATGTAGGTATCCTGATTATCCATGTATTTGGCTACGACACCGATTTTGACTTTGGTGGCGTAAGGGGTAGTGGCTCTAGCAACCATTGTGCGCCATTCTTTTAGCGCCGGTTTCGATACTTTTAGTTTCAGTTGGTCAGCAATGACTTTAGCAATGCCGCTATCTTCTAGCGTCAGGGGTACCTCATAAATTGAGTCGGCATTGGGCAACAAAACAATCGCTTCAGGTTTGATGCCGCTAAACAAGCTTAGCTTTTGCGTAATTGACTTAGGTGCCGGTTTTTCACTGCGGGCAACCAGCACGTCGGGCACTATACCCAGACCCCTAAGATCGCGTACCGCGTTTTGGGCAGGTTTAGTTTTTAGTTCACCGCTCGCACCAAGATACGGTAAGTACACTACGTGGACAAATAAACAGTTCTCGCGACCGACTGCAAAGGAAAGTTCGCGAATCGCCTCAATAAAGCTCAGGCCCTCGTAATCACCTACCGTGCCGCCGATTTCAACTATGTGAACCTCAAAGCCCTCAGCGGCTGCTACTATTTCTTTCTGAATAGCCGAAGTTACATGGGGAATGAACTGAACGGTTTTGCCCAGGTATTTGCCACTGCGTTCGTCTTCTATGACTTTCCTGAGGACCCGTCCGCTCATGAGAGAACTTGCCTGGGTCAGCTCCTGATCCATAAAACGCTCATAGTGGCCAAGGTCCAGGTCTGTTTCGGCACCATCCCGCGTCACGAAACATTCTCCATGCTCAGCCGGGTTGAGTGTACCGGCGTCGGTATTGAGATAAGGATCACACTTCTGGATATTGACGTTTAGTCCACGGGCTTTGAGTATCCTGCCTATTGAGGCTGCCGTAATGCCCTTGCCTAGACCGGAAAGGACACCGCCTGTTACAAACACATATTTAGTAACCCGCTTTGGCACCTCTTATTCGCACCTCATTTTATGTTCTCTACTCTAGCACAAGAAGTTACAAATCTAAAAGACTTATTTCAAAAGCTCAATAGCTTTGTCTTTTTGCGGATCACGGTCGTTCTCGAAATCTTCGTCAGTTCGTTCCACGGTCTCGTCTGGTTCAATACCTTCCTGATCAATGTTCTTGCCGCCTGGCGTATACCATCGGGCTATAGTAACCTTCAGTACGGTGTCGTCTTTGAACTCTACTAATTGTTGCACGCTTCCCTTGCCATAGGTTTTCTCACCTACGAGTGTGGCGCGATTATTATCTTTGAGTGCTCCGGCTGTGATTTCGCTGGCACTGGCGCTACCTTCGTTAATAAGTACCACTGTAGGTACGCCGTTCAAGATCGGGTTGCCGGAGGCTCGGAAAGTCTTGACAGTTTTGCCGCCGCGCTTTTCTTCAAGGATTACCTCGCCCTTTTTAAGCCATAGCCCAGATAAATCAACAGCAGCATCAAGCAGACCGCCCGGATTGCTGCGCAGGTCAAGAACTATGCCCTTAACGGAAGCGCGTTTGAAACTCGCAGCGGCTTCACGGGCCAGCTTAGTAGTATCCGGTCCGAACCGGCTGACTTTCAAGTAGCCTATGTTGCCCGGCAGTATCTCGCTCGTAACACTCGGAATAGTAATCTGGGCACGCGTAATTTCCATGGACAGCTCCTGGGTGCCGCCGCGTATTACAGTTAGGGTAACTTTTGTGCCTACCGGTCCCCGGATTTTGTTGACCGCTTCGGTAACCGACAAGTTATATGTACTCTCACCGTTGATCTCGGCGACAATATCTTTGGGCCGTAAACCGGCTTTCTCTGCCGGATAGCCGTCTATTGGGGCCACTATAACAATAGCCTCCTTTTCCTTGCTAAGCTCTGCTCCTATACCGCTAAAGCTGCCCGACAATTCTTCGTCAAAACTTTCGGCTTCTTCGGCATTAAGAAACTCGGTATACGGATCGCCACTGGCTTGTGCCAGCCCCTCTTTTAGGCCATCAAGTAACGTATCGGCATCTAAGTCGCCTTCATAATTAAGCCGGAGCGAGTCATATACTTGTTCAACGGAAGAGTAATCAAGATTGTCAGGCAGACTGTTCTGCACGTTGAGGCGTCTGTCTTGCAGCTTAATAAACGACAGGTCGCCCCCGCCGGTTATGTAGCCCAGGATGAACACCAGCCCGAAGCTTAGCAGCACTAACAGGAACTTGGCGTACAAACGGCCAAATATTCTGCGTGATCCACTCACCTTTTTCTCTCTATTTCCAGCAAGCACGTACTACATTATCGCACAAAAACGCTGGCGCCCCCACCTTGTTTACGGCAATTTAGAAGTATACGAAGGTAAGGCCACGCGGGCTTACCGTATTGATATCGTATTTGCCTGTTCCTGCGCGGTTATAGTCGCTTACTACGATGGTGCCGTCACTATTCACCTCTTCAACGTACATGACGTGTCCGTAAAATCCTGAGTTACTGACAGCTGCTGCGCCCTTGCGCGGCGCACTGCCAACACCGTAGCCATAGGAAGGTGCACGGTCATCCCAAGTTTTAGCGTTGCCTAGACCTGCCGGAGCAAAGCCTTTGTCGATTTTCACCCGCCAGGCTACCCAGTCGGTACAGTTACGGAAAGCGTAACCGCCGGTCTGCCAGTTATGGTAAGAGCCCCTGTAACCCCATTCAAATGTACCGCACCAACCGTCGACTTGTCCGGTAGCCAGACAACGCGCATCACCCCAAGGGTAGCCGCCGCCGCCAAGCACGCCATTGCCGCCGCCGAACAGACGAATGTTCTCAAGAGCCTGCTCCCGCCTTAGGTCGGCGATTTTTTTGTTATTTTCCTTGATCCGACTGTTAAAGTTAGCCCGCTCGGCCTGGTTAAGGCTTAGCAGACGATCCTGTTCCGCCTTGTTAGCAGCCACTTGCGCGCGCAAGTTTTGGTCTTCGCGGATCAAACGCTCGACCTCTTCTTTTTGAGCTTTTAGCTCCAGACGAAGCTGCGTAATTTTATCTACCTGCGCTTTGATCTTAGCACTCACAATTTCACGGTACTGTTGTTTGTCTACGAAGTGGCTGAGGTCTTTGCTGGTCGCCAGCATTTCAACGGTGCTTATGTCGCCTTCGAGATACATTGCCTTGATGTTCTGTCCCAAAAGACTCTTTTGCCTGGCGAGCTCAATCTCGGCCTCTTTGATCTTTTTCTGGAGTTCATTGCTTTTAGCCTGGTTAGCTGCAATCTGAGCCTGAAGCCCGTCAATCTGCGCCTGCATTTGTTGTATGGCAGCTTCCAAACTGTCTGCCTGCAGTTCGAGTGCATTTACCTTGACCTGAACTTCGTTATTCTGCTGTCTCAGCTCGTTAATCTTCTGATCGAACCTATCAGCTCTGGCCATAGGTACCAAAAACATAGAAAATGACGTCACGACCGCAACCGAAAGTATGGTCAAACCACGCGACGTACTAAGTGTTCTATTTTTCAGTTTTTGTTTTAGCATAGCCTTGTTAATAATAGCATACATTGGTTAGTTATTCAATTCCCTCTGGGTCTTTAAATGTTTACGTTAAAAGTGCAATAAAAAACGGCCAGCATGTCACCCTATCGCTTAGGCGAAGGTGATTTTAGGCCTCATAAATCTAGTTGTATGTCTTAATCTAAAGTACCCTCCGGTTTAAATAATTGTTGTTGTATTAAGAGATATTTATTTAGACGTCTTGAATTTTAGGTATCGCCGTGTAGCAACAAAGGACGATGCGGCACCAATGAGTATACCTATTCCCAGCTGCATGGTCAAAATTAACCAAAAGCGCTTATTAAAGTAATCGTTGGCGTAATTAATGTCAAGTAGCCCCAAGCTGTTTGCATCCAGAGTCGAAGACGCGAGCACGAAGAGCGAATTACATATGGAGACTGAGACGATGGCCGATACAACGCCGTACAATACCGTTTCAACGATAAACGGTCCGCGAATGTACCAAGTGCTGGCGCCCAATAAGCGCATAATCTGCAGTTCGTCGCGCCTGTTAAAGATGGCCATTTGGATAGTATTAAAGATAATCAGTACCGAGACTATAGCGAACACGATTACCGCCAGAAGACCTAAGCGCTGCAAAAGCTTGGTGGTGCGCGTTATGTTGTCAATCGCATCCTTACGCGTCCCTGAGTATGATGTTTCTTCGGCTTGAAGCTCTTTGATTTCGGGACGCTCCACGAACGCTTTAATATCTTCAATCTTGTTGACGTCGTGCGGCTTAATGCGCAATGACGCCGGCAACTCGTTGTCCGCCTGCGAAACCGCAAGCAGCAGGTCGATATCATTCTCATTGTCTTCTTTGAAGTCTTCAAGCGCTTGATCTTTGGACACGTATTCCACCGATTTAACGTTAGGTATGCTCTTGACTTCGTTAATCAATTCATTGCGGCGCTCTTCATCAACCGAATCTTTCAAATAAACAGAAATATCAATCTTGTCAGTGAGCTGGTTAATCGTATTATTGAAAGCCGCGTTTGCGATTATTGAAAATAAGATGATCCCCAGAGTGATGATCATGACGGCAATGGCCGCTATCGATAGCCAGGCATTTCGTATAAAATTCTGACCGCCGGTCTTAAGTATTCGAAGGAAAGTTATCCAGCGATGGCTGCCTTGTTGTTTAGCCATGTTACTTAAGGTCCTGGGTATTATATTGGGCATTAGCACGGTCGCTGACAACCCGGCCATCACTGATGGTTACAACACGGCGTTTTAGACGGTTAACGATATCTTGATTGTGGGTAGTTAAGAGAACCGTCGTGCCGTAGCGGTTGATCTTTTCAAGAATTTTGATAATTTCCCAAGCATACTTTGGGTCAAGATTACCGGTTGGCTCATCGGCAATTAAAATTTTAGGCTGACGCACTACCGCTCTGGCGATAGCCACGCGCTGACGTTCACCGCCTGAGAGTTCATTGGCCATACGCTTTTCTTTGCCCTTTAGGCCGACAATCTCAAGTACCTTAGGTACAGTATGATTAATCTCGCGATTACCGTAGCCTACAATTTCAAGTGCAAAGGCCACGTTCTCGAATACGTTTTTGTTAGGCAAAAGTTTGAAGTCCTGAAATACCACGCCAATTTTGCGGCGCACCAGCGGGATATCCTTGTCACGAAGCTTGTCATAGTCAAGCCCGCCTACCACGATTTTGCCGGAAGTAGGCTTTTCTTCCTTGGTAAGAAGTTTTAGCAGCGTCGATTTACCGGCACCTGAGGTGCCAATAATGATCACAAATTCCCGAGGTTCTACGTGTAAACTAACCCGGTCCAGTGCTGTGTTGGTGCGGCCATAGACCTTTGTTACCCTGTCCAGTAATATCACTCGGCTATTATAGCAAATCCGGTGACAGCAGAATCAAACGACAATTACAAAGCTGTTGATTCCGGCGATGATGGAGTCGTTGTAGGACCAGCAGCAGGAGGTAAGGTGCTATTTGTGCTCGGCGTCGTAGTGGTGCTGGTTGTCGTAGTGCCGCCATACCCGCTCTCAAAAGAAGTGGTTGTCGTAGGTACAGCTGTTTCCTTTGAAGCAATTGGTGTTGGCACGGCTGTTTCTACGGAAGGAGGCATTGTCGTAGTTGTGGACGCAGGCAAAGTCGTTGATTCTGAAGCCGTAGTCGTAGGCAATGAAGCACCTTGTTCTTCCGGTGTTGCTGGAGCCTCTGCGGGAACCTTGGACTCGACAGGAGGCATGCTGCCTGGTGCCGGCCACGGTTCTAGTGTTACAGAACTAGGCGCGGTTGATTCGGTTGAAGGCGGAGTGCCTGCACTTGCTACTTCACCACCCATTAAAGGAGCCGATGCGGTTGCGGGCTCGGGAACCACAGAAGCTTCGCCGCCGACCGCTGGTACTGGTGCAGACTGTTCAGGCGCAACTGGCTCAGGAGCAACTACTGTTTGAGAAGCCGCAAGAAAACTTTCAGAAGGTTGTATAACTGGGGCTTTGGGAGTGCTCTCTACTGGCTGTTCTGCCGGTGGAGTAACGACCGGAGCTTCAACTACCTCAGCCTGGCTCTGGTCCGTGTTCGAAAGCTCTGGTACTTCAGCTGCCGGTAAACCGGGCAGCTCGAATCCAGCTGATACTTCCACAGAAGCCGGGCTTGAAGGTACGGCATCAGGAGTCGATGGTTCTTCCTGAGGAGCTACGGGCTCACCAGTAGTTGATGGGTTCATAATTTTTTCCTTTTTTATATTTATTTTTGGAACGTTAGTCGTACTATATCAAAACACTTATGTTTTGTCAATTTCCTGTCCGAGATTTTGTTCCAAATAAGCGTCAATGAAACCGTTTAAGTCACCGTCCAGTACGCCTTCTGTATTACTTGTCTCAAAGCGGGTACGTAAGTCTTTCACTTGTTTATATGGATGTAATACATAAGAGCGGATTTGGTTTCCCCACTCGGCTGATTGGTTAGGACCCTTTATCCCAGTTAAGTGCTGAGCATGCTGCTCCAGCTGTATTTGCGCCAGCCGCGAACGTAAAATCGTAAGAGCGGTTTCCTTATTTTGAAGTTGTGAACGCTCATTCTGAATGGCTACGCTTATACCCGTGGGTATGTGAGTCAAGCGTACCGCAGAGTCAGTGGTGTTTACGCTTTGGCCGCCATGGCCGCCACTACGGTACACGTCAATTTTCAGATCTTTATCGTCGATAACGATAGTATCGGGTGCCTCAATTTTAGGCAGAACTTCCACCTTAGCGAAACTGGTTTGCCTCAAATTGTCGGCGTTGAACGGGCTGAGCCGCACCAATCTGTGAACGCCATGTTCGCCCTTGAGCTTGCCGTAGACGAACTCTCCGACAATTTCAAGGGTCGCGCTTTTCAGTCCGGCTTCTTCTCCTGCGGATTCTTCAATCATCTTTACGCTAAGGCCGCTGGATTCAGCCCATCGGGAATACATCCTAAGCAGCATCTGTGCCCAGTCCTGGGCGTCCGTACCGCCCGCACCAGCATGTATGCTGATGATTGCATCATGGTCATCATAAGGACCGCTTAGTTTCAGCTGAGACTTGAGCGATGCGAGGCGTTGCTCGAGCGCGGCCAGTTGTTTTTCCAGGTCCTCTTTGAGGCTGGCGTCTCCGAGCGCTATAAGTTCATTTATGTCACGGCTCTCACGCTCGAGCTCACGCCATGGCTGCACTCGGCGTTCAAGCCGTGATTGCCGCTTAACCACTTCCTGGGCCCGAGCGTTGTCTTGCCAGAAATCGGGTGCAGCTGCCTGCTCACGTAAACTTAATAGCTCTTGCTCGGCTGTCACTATATCCAACTGGGCAGTGGCTTCTTCTGTGTCGTATAGCAATATGCGGGCACGCTCTTTAATGTCTTCCATTAAATCAATTATACGTGATGACTGTTCAGATCTATTCGGTAAGTGTAAGTGAGCTTACAATCTTGTTGGCGGCTTTGGCCAGGTCCGTGTCCTCAAGATGTGCAGCCACACCAGCTACATACACGGCTTTGTCGCCGACAACAATAATCATTTCCAGCTTGGCTTTTTTGCCGTCTTTGCTCAGATCGGCTGTAACCCTGATGGCATCTTTTTCGCGATGTATTATCTTTTGACTGGAGACGTTATCAACCTTTTCGCCGCTCTCACCAGCTTGTCGTATTAGTTCTGGAAGTTGTTTTTCAAACAGGTCCAGAAGTTGCTGTTTTTGTTCTTCGCTAGGAGTAGTCGGGTATTGTTGAGCCAAGGCAAGCACAAATGATCTCGTCTCTTCTTCACCATCCTTTTCTTGGAATTTAGTACCGGAATCATCTTCTACGCGCTCATAGTCTTTTGGGACCTGTAGATTAAATCCTTCGCCCTCGTAAGTTGTAAATTTTATGCCGCCAAAAACCTTTGTATAACCAAATATGACTGCAAGCAAAAGTACTAATATGGCCAAAATAATAGCGATAATTTTGACAGGCTTCTTGCTCTTAGCCGGCTTTTGCGCAAAAGCCGAGGCAGGAATAGGTCCTGCCGGAAATGAACTAGGAGCACCGGTAGAAGCGGGATCGGTGGGCGGCTGAGGAGGCTGGTCTGCACCAACAGAAGCTGGGGGAGCAGAAGGCTGTGCGTTAAACGGACCTGATTGGGGCATTGGTGCATCTGATTCCGGTGGCGTGGTCGGCTGCGATCCGTATGGAGCCGGCTGGCCAAGAGCCCCTGCCTCAATTGCAGGAGGAACGGGTAAAGCATTTTGATTTTCATTATTCTGCTGCGGCTCTGGCGAAACCGCGGGTACGTCCCCAGGTACTACAGGCTGCGACGAAGCCCCCTGGCCGCCCGTCGGCAATGACTCATCTTCTGGCTGCGACGGATTCATAACACCCCATCATCTACGTTAATCTTAGCGTCAAGTATAAAAGGGCGGCAGGATAAACACAAGCTTAATCCCAAAGCGGAGCTATGTGCGTATGCAATTTCTCTACAAATGGTTCACCCGCCTTGCCAAGAGTGCCCATACCCCAGATTTGTTCCTCGAACATGGCCTTGGCAATAGTAATAATACGGTTTTTCGAAACAGCCCGTATTCGTTCCGGAACCTTGTAATAGTCATCAACCACGTCATCGAAAAAGTAGCGGTGACTGTATCCGGCAGCCGTGCCGGCTACGGTTTGGCCGCTACGCTGATATCGGCCCAGCGCGTACTGTTTGGCTGCTGTAATATCGTCGTCTTCAAGGTCACCCTCGAACACGGAATGGAGTTCCTTAAGTATGATATCGAAGAGTTTTGGCGCGTTCTTAGGCATTACCTGGGCACCAAACCACCAGTTGCTGTTGTCCAATGTCTGTCCAAAACCGGAACTCATGCTGTAAACCAACCCATTTTCGCGGGCACTGCCCAGGATACGGGAATAGAGAGTTTCGGTGAGCATGGTGTTAATAAGGCTGAGTGCATCTGTTTCCGGATCGCGCATACGGCGGGACATGAACGTATCAATATAAAAATAAAGGTTTTCAATGGAGTCATTGTGAATGTAGAGCGGCTTCGAGAGCCTACTCGGCATTTCATGCGGCAATTCAAGCCTACCCTCACCTTCCGGCAACTCCATGATATTAAGAAGCTGGCGTATAATTTTGCGACGCGATGGTGGTAGTTTACCGGCTATTACAAAACGCATATTGCTGGTTTTATGGGTATTGGTGTAATGGGCACGTATGTCCTCTAGCTGGACGTGCCTCATTAATCTCAAGCGTTCTTGATCAGTCAGAACAGAGAAGCCATATGCTTCGCGAAGAGCTAGACTAAGGTGCCTGAAGTGATTATTGGAGCGGGCAGTTAGTTCCTCGCGCACGTTGCCGAACTCGGCCTCGAACTCGTCCTGCAAAAATAGCGGCTTGGTAATAGCGACTGTCATAAGGTCCAGAATGCGGTCCCATTCAAAGTCGGCGCATTCCGCTTCGTAAGTAATATCGTAAGTACCAGTACTGGCATTACAATAAGCGCCGTTCTTTTCAAACTCAGCCTGGAAATGCCTGGCCTTAGGAATCAGCTCATTTGCTCCCAGCAAAACGTGTTCCATGATATGCGGCGTTTCCCACTTCTGCCTAGGGACCAAATATTCGCCTGCACGAAAGTTGAACTCGTAAGTCATAACCGTAGATTCAGGTATATGGATAAGGAGCCCGCGGGCACCATTCTGAAGAACAACCTCTGTTACACTGTGTCGCATGTAAGAGGTTACTTCCTGCTCTTGCCTTTGGCGCGGCGCTTTCGCTCGGCTTTTCGGCTCTTGCGCCTTTTGTCTTGAACTTGGCGCTTGACTTGTTTCTCTATTTGTTGGGGCACAAAGTCGGTATCATGAAATTCTTCGGCTTTCAGAATCCTGTCCGCATTGTCCACGGATTGCCGGGCTGCCCGCGTTAAATCAGTCTCGATAGCTCTATTAAGCTCTTCTTCGTCAATCGGACGGGCATGGAAGACTGCACGAACCACGTCATGCCTGAGGGTTTGCTGCATTTCTTCAAACAACCGTTGTCCTTGGCGGCGATACTCAACAAGCGGGTCGCGCTGACCGACACTTATCCAGTGGATGCCCTCTCGAAGGTGGTCCATATTTTCAAGGTGTTGCATCCAGAGATTGTCGAGTACCTGCAGATATATGTCACGCTCAACTTTACGCATGATTTCGGGTGTAAAGGCTGTTTCCCTGGCCTTGTAAAGTTCGAGTGCCTCCGTCTCAAGTACTTGGCCGAACTTGTCAGCCGGACTATCAAACAACCTGTCCAGGGTTTCATCATCAAACGGGAACACTTCCGTGACTATTGCTTCGAATTGGTCGCTCGTAATCATCGGCGAAACAGCCAGCGCCCGGGCTTCGTCTTGTATAAACAGCTTAACGCGGCCTCTGATCTCAGCCTGCCCTAAGATTTCCCGTCGCATAGCATATGTAGCCTTGCGGTGACGGTTCATGACGTCGTCGTACTGAACGACGTTTTTACGCATGTCAAAGTTATAGCCTTCGACTTTCTTCTGAGCACCCTCCAGGCTCTTGCTTATGACGCGGTTCTGTATAGGCGTTTCGTCATCGACGCCAAGACGACTCATGATAGTACCTATGCGATCACCGCCGAAAATTCGCATAAGGTCATCCTCGGTACTTACGAAGAACTGTGTCATACCGGGATCGCCCTGTCGTCCGGCGCGACCACGCAACTGATTGTCAATACGCCTGGACTCATGTCTCTCCGAACCGATAACATACAAACCGCCAAGTTCTTTGACCCCCTTCCCCAGCACGATGTCCGTACCACGTCCGGCAATGTTGGTGGCAAGCGTTACGGCAGCCTTTTCACCTGCTTTGGCGACAATGCTGGCTTCACGCTCGTTGTTCTTGGCGTTAAGTACTTGGTGCGTTACTTTTGCCTGTTTGAGCAGTATACTCAGCGTTTCGTTTTTTTCGATTGAAGCCGTACCGATTAGTACAGGCTGCCCACGTTTTTGAGCATCTTTTACCTCTTCGACTAGGGCTTTGAATTTGCCCTTTTCGGTCTTGTAAATACGGTCCGGTTTGTCGTCGCGCACTATAGGACGGTTCGGTGGTATCTCAACGACGTCGAGTTTGTATATCTGGTGGAATTCCTCGCTCTCGGTAAGCGCAGTACCTGTCATACCGGCAAGCTTGTCATAGAGGCGGAAGTAATTCTGGAAAGAAATGGTCGCGAGCGTCATCGATTCTTCCTGGACCTCTACGCCTTCTTTGGCCTCAATAGCCTGGTGCAGACCTTCATTATAGCGGCGGCCTTTTAGTAAGCGTCCGGTAAACTCGTCAACGATGACAACTTCACCGTCAGCCGTTACCACGTAATCCTTGTCGCGCTTGAAAATAGCCTGCGCCTTAAGTGCTTGCTCCAGATGATAAATGGTTCGAATATTTTCTGTTCCGTACAGATTATCAATACCCAAGATGCGCTCCACGTGCTCCACGCCTTCATCGGTCAGGACAACTGAGCGGCGCTTTTCATCAACTTCAAAGTCTTTGTCGCGCTTTAGGTTACGCACTACCTTGGCAAACTGAGCATAAGCGGTGCCGCTTGTCACGGAAGGCGCAGAAATAATAAGCGGTGTGCGGGCTTCGTCGATCAGAATTGAGTCCACCTCGTCAACGATGGCATAATTAAGCTCCCGCTGGCGGAGCTGGTCGGTTTCGCGCACCATGTTGTCGCGCAGATAGTCAAAGCCAAATTCGTTATTGGTTCCGTAAGTGATGTCGGCCCTGTAGGCTTCCTGTCGGGTAGCCGGTTTGAGATGACGGAAACGCGGGTCCTCGTGGTCTTTGTTGACGAATTTTTTATCAAAAATGTATGACTGATCAGCTAGGATTACGCCAACACTCATGCTCAAAAAATTATAAATCTCACCCATCCAGCCGGCATCACGCTGCGCCAGATAATCGTTAACCGTAACAACGTGCGCTCCTTTTTCGGTAAGCGCATTCAAGTAAATCGGCAGCGTAGCGACCAAGGTCTTACCTTCACCCGTCTTCATCTCCGCGACATTACCTTCGTGAAGCACCATACCGCCTATCAGCTGCACATCGAAATGCCGCTGTTTAAGTGTTCTGGTGGCGGCTTCGCGCACCACAGCAAAGGCATCGGGCAAGATTTTGTCCAGTGATTCTTTCTTAAGGCGTTTTTTGAGCTTATCAGTTTGTTCACGCAGCTGTTTGTCGCTCATTTTGGCGTACGTGTCAGCCAGCGCGTTAACTTCCTTAACGCGTCTTTTCAATCTTTTCACAGTTCTGGCTTGCGGGTCGCCCAGCACCCGTTTTAATAACTTCCTCATTGGCACTCCGTTATTCTGACTCTATCAGTCAAACAGCAATATGCATTATTCTACCGTATGCACGGAGTTCATGCCACGTAATTTTGACAATTTAGCGCCTTTACGCGAATCTATGGCTCGCCAGCTCTAGGGGACAGCTCTAAGCTGAACCGCTTCGCCGGATTTTCATAAGTACACGGCGATGAAGTCTTAAGCTGCTGTGAGTTTCTTTGTACTTTTTGAGTTGATTCTTTAACGTTTCCTCGACAATATCAACGGCAGCGAAGGGGTTCACGGTAGTTTCTTTTACTGTCAGGGTATCTTTAGGCAAGAATAAAATTACTTCGCAGGTATGTTGCTTGCGCTGCTTGATTTTGGATTCTTTTATGAGTATTTCGGCATGGGCCGATTCCCGTGCATGCTTGGGTAAAAAACGGTCAAGCCGGCCGATTTTCCTGTTAATATATTTCCGCAAATCATTGCTAACTGTTGTGTGCACGCCATTGATCTCTAATTTTTTAATCATAGCTCCTCCTTATTGCCCATGTAAGGACGTAACACTTCCGGAATTAAAACCCGGCCATCTGCTGTTTGATAGTTTTCTATGATTGCAACCAACGGTCTTTCGGAAAAAGCCGTCGCATCATTAGTATGCACCAATTGTACGTTGCCGTCTTGTCTACGAACCCGTGTCTGCAAGCGTCTAGCCTGGTAATCCGTTATATAGTCAGCGGTGTGTGTTTCGCGGTAACGGTTCTGCCCCGGCAGCCAGGCTTCTATGTCGACGCCGCGAGCATTCGGTCCGCCTATATCAGCCGTGCACTTGAGTAATACCTGATATGGCAGTTTGAGCTGCTGCATCAGATATTCCTGTATGGCGACCATGAGCAAATGTTCCACCAAAGAGGCTTCCGGCAAGTTGAAGCTCTCCATCTCAAGCTTATTGAACTGGTGAAGGCGCAGTATACCCTCCATGTCCTTGCCATATGTACCCGCTTCGCGCCTAAAAGCTGTCGTATAACCGATATAGCGAATCGGGAAATCGGACTCATCAAGTATTTCGCCCAGATACATAGGCGCCATGGTGTGTTCAGCACTGGCATTAAGCCATAAATCATCATCGGCAAGCCGGTAGGTTTGTTCTTCTTTATTGAGGCGGCCGGTAGCTTCATAGACATCGGTCTTAGCTACCGCCGGAGGTAAAACCGGCGTAAATGGCCTGGAACTAACCTGAAGGTTGTTTTCCTGAATTATCTGCTGAATAACCGACTCATCGGTAAGCTTGTCGAGCGCGAACTGCCAGAGCGCGAACTCAAGTCGTACCAAATTGCCTTTGATGTACGCAAAGCGTGCACCGGCGACTTTGGCGGCACGCTCCTTGTCAATCCAGCCTTTTGCTTCGGCCAGTTCCCAATGCGTTTTGGGTTGAAAATCAAAAGCCGGTTTCTCGCCCCATTGTTTAATAACTACATTTTCATTCTCCGACGCACCTACCGGCACGTCTTCTGTGGGCATGTTGGGTACGGTTTTTAGTAACACAAGAAACTCTTGTTCAATCGCGTTTAATTGATGCTCCAGGTCCGACAGCTGAGTCTTGATATCACGGCCGCGGGCTACCTGTTCATCGCTTGGCCGCTGACCCTTGGTCGCTTCGGCCAGTTCATTGCGTTCTCGTCGCAGATTTTCGACCCGAGCTAAAAGCTCACGCCTTTTGCCATCAAACCCAAGCAACTGCTCAATATCTACATCGTAACCTTTTTGTTTCGACTTCTCTTGGACCAACTCACGATTTTCTCGGATAAACTGAATATCTAGCATACCTTCCAGTATACCGCAGGCACTTAAGTATTGTGGAGTATGGTTATCTGAGTAACTAGTTAAATCAACTAGGCCTGTTCACTTCTCGAAGGGCTTCCATGGGTATGGGACCGCCAGGCTCAATAGTACTAACTGTGGTGGGGGCTGGCAACGGAGGTGCGGTTACGTCTGGTCGTGAACCTGTTATGGGAGTAGGCCCATCGCTTCCCTCAGCGCACGCAGTCAAAGTTAGCGTTGCCATGCTTACCAGAACAGCCCCGGCCCGCAAGAGCCTATTAGGGACATAAACTAAATCGGGTGTGTTAGTCACGTCTGAAATTAACTCTTCTCGGCTGCGTCCAAACATTTTTGGCCTCACGTTTTAAATACAGATATATATTATCATATAGTAGTATATTTGTCAATGTATACTACTGCTTATTGCGTGTATGGGAAAGAGTTTTTGGCTGCATTATTTTTTTCATGGCATCCAGGGTTAATTCGGTTCGGGCGCGGGCATAACTACAAAAATCACATTCACCGCCCATAGCTGCCTTGCCTACCGGCGGTATGCCCCCTTCCAGGCACTCCTTCATGTCCTGTAAAGTTTGATCGATCCAACTGGCATCACCTCTGTAAGGAATAATCTTGGTTTTGAACTCTACCCTGTCATAGAACCCATCCAAATCCAGCCTGCCGTTGGTATACACGAAATATGCGGTGTCGCTTACTGAAAAGCCGTTTTGCCTGAGCAGCCATTGATACACCTCCATTTGACGCTTGTAACTCATTTGCCAATCGGCATCCAGCGACACATCACTTTGCTTGGCAGTAGCTTTATAGTCCACTACGGCCAGTTCCTGATCTTCGGTCATCCAAACATCATCTATCGCTCCAAAAACAAGCAAATTGGTAGGCTCATGCAGTGCTTGAACGCCAACGAAGTTTTCCCGCCAGGTGCTAAGGTTTGCGTGTGCGAACGGTATCGCACGGATCTTGTAGCTTGTCATAAGCGGATGGGGTTTTCCCTGCGTGCGGTAACTGTCAAACTCTTTTTTAAGAAGTTCGTCTATGGCTTTATTAATCTGAAACGGCGGGCCGTCAGGACGCTTTATCTTTAGGCGCGCGTCCAGCCAGAAGCAGCGCGGGCACTGCATAAACAGTTCGATCTTGCTGCGGCTTATTTTATAAACGGTATCTTGCCCAGGCTTATACGGTAAGCTTCTTTGTCGCAAATAATTCCCCATATCCTTTTATTGTAACAGTTTTGCGGCAGCTACAATCGTGGCCGTTTCGCCACGCAGCGTAAAGTCATGAAGTTTAAGACTAGAGATATTGCGCTCCTGGAACAATGATTTTTCCGCATCCGACCATCCACCCTCTGGACCTATAAGCACACCCAATTTATCACCATCATTCGGTGTGGCGTCTTGCTGGTCGACCGTTTGCTCGCATACATACAATGTAATCTTGGACTCCAGTTCTTCCAGCGCCGTTTCCAGCCGCACGGGTTCACGAACTGTCGGAATATCACTACGGCCGCATTGTTCAGCAGCCTCAATGATAATTTTCTGAGCACGATCCATATCAAAGCCAAGCTTTTCGGATCGTTCTGTAAGAAGCGGCAAAAAATGGCTTACACCAAGCTCTGTACATTTTTGCAGTACCCATTCGTTTTTGTCTTTCTTGAGCACCGACCAGAGTAGATGTACATCGCGCTTCGGAACCTGTCTTACCATATCTGTTATGTGTACGAGATGCGCTTCGCGCGAATTTATTTCTTCAAGGCGATAAAGTCTATCGTGGTCTATGCCGTCAAATAGGACTAATTGCTGACCGGGACCCATGCGAAGAACGCGTCCCCACTGGTAAACAAGCCGCTCGTCATGCAGCCAAAAGTCATGCTCGAGCTTAATCGGCGGCGGTACATAAAACCTATGTATGCGCATAGTGCGTAGGCGTATGGTGATGATTAGTGCCGGGGCCCAGGACGCGAGTCATGCTGGCAAACTGATAAGCACGGTGATAGTTATGGTGCCGTGCCACTAAGATAACTGCCCCCGAGGCGCCAGCAGCACCGATAAAGGAGGACATGATTATGAGCGACAGAGGTGCTTCCTTAACATCTCGCCCGGCGGCTATAGCATTTTCAGCAGCCACTTCATAACTGCTGACCAGCCTGTGTGCAGGATACGCTGTTTTGACCTCTTCAAATTCCTGAAGAGCCTTTGAGAAACGATTTTCAGAGAAAAGCTTTAGTCCCTCCAGCCAGTTTTCTTGGGTGCTGCTCACGGCACCAAGTGTCACGCCCTGCCCGGCAGCAAGTGTCTTCAAATCATTTATATCTCTAATGTAGCTTTTGGCTGCGTCCACGGCACGCTCATTTTTAAAACGGTAAGTCAGAAGGCCGAGTGCCAGGCCGTCCTCAGTAATAACCGGCCCTCCGCTGCTGCCTTTTGAAGCGTCGGCATCTGATTGGTACAACCTATAGCTGCTGCCCGCAGCCACCCGGATAGCACTGATAGACCCGTTAGTAATCGTGGTATTCAGACTGTTGTTGTCTGTTAGCTTGTTGTCGGCGTCTCCCGGGAACCCGATGATAGTTATCTTTTGGTTCTGAGTAACCTGGTTATCAAACAAATCAATATGGGGTGTGTTTGATGCGCTAACCTTGATAAGAGCAACGTCGCTGGATGAGAAGCCCTCTTCCTGGTCGGCTATTATGACGAAAAGATCTTTGGCGGAATAATTAACTGCGAGGCGTCTTGCCTGCTTCAAATAATCGGTATCCCGCATGGTAATGGCTTCTTTGGCGTCCTGCTGAGACGTCAGTCTAAGCGGACGCGAGCCGAGCGCTACAATAAGCGAGTTCCTCATGTTTTTAAACTTAATAAGATCAGCCGGCGAGTCATATATCTTGGCAATAATTGCTGCCAGCAGTTCAGGCTTTTCGCCAATAGACATAATCTGAGCGTCGGTTAGGCCTATATATTTTAAGAAGCTGAGAAGGGAGTCCGGGTCTTGAAGCAGTGCGTGTATTAATGCGTCCTCGGCATCATACTGCACAACATGACCGCTAGTAGCTATATGACCATCAGAGGACACAAAGAATCCGGATCCGGCCGATACATCACAAGTATCGTTGCCAATGTCACGACCGTCAATGACCAGTATGCCACAGGTAATCTGGTATATCTTAACCACAGCTGGCGAAACAGCATCAGTAATGTAACTTTGGGCTAGGTTCGTTTTGGCGAAAGCCGTCTGGAATGGCGAAAGGCTGGTTTGCGCACCAAGTACCTTGTGCGCCGAGGACAGTGATAAAGAATTCAGTACAGTATCGTAGACGGACGGCAACAACGAGGCACCCTGCAAACCTTCAATACGTATAATTACCTTCTCCTGACTGACCATTCCCGACCATTCGACCGAGTAGCTATGATAGTCAGCCGATCCAATACGAGTAGTATGCTTATAGACAACTTTTTCCATGGAAATGCCGCCCAAATGTTCGGTTGCAGACTCTTTGACTTCGGCTTGGGTCAGTACGCTTTTGTTACTAAGTTGTCGCGAAGTGCCGCCAAACTCAATGGATAATTGTGATGCTGCTTCTAATGAAATTGCTGTTTCTTGGTTTGGTTTTACTTTGATTAACTTTAGGACTTTAGCGGCAGCCAGTTCGTCGGCTTGTACTTCCCTGAGATTACCAGAAACATCTTCTGTAAATGCCTTAAGCTCTACTGCAGAAGGATCAAACTGCAGCGAAAGGCCTTGGTCTGACGTGACCTGCTGCAAGTGAGCGTTAGTACCACTTGTAGTCGAAGAGGCCAAAACTTCCGAAGAAGGCGGAGCTGAAAATATCCTCAGACCAAGCAGTAGGACACTGCTAAAGAAAAGCCAACCAGCTACTACTAACAGACCCAAATGACTCAGCAGGTACGGCTTGTGATGCCGCCTGTTCTTTAGGTTCCCTACAACTACTACATGCGGGTATTTATTTTTCATCTCATGATGCTCATTCTTTAGTAGAATCGTATCAGCAACCATCCCTGAGCGCAAACTGCTGTCGCTTTTCTATGCTCGCTCCAGTATAGCCAGGCTTTCAATATGTGGAGTTCGCGGGAAGAAATTGTACCCCTCAGTAATCTTAATCTTATAGACAGGCTGCAACAACGCCAGATCCCTGGCTTGCGTACTGGGGTTACAGCTTAGGTACGCGATAAGCGGTGGCTTCTTATCCATTATCCGGTCTATAACTTTGGCGTGCAAACCGGCACGTGGCGGATCAACGATTAGCGCGCTATCAGAGGGTATGTAATCAAGCGCTGTCTCCGCCGCCGCTTCAACGATTTTTACTGGCCTTTGGCCTGCGTTCTGTTTGGCCATGTCTATATTATGCGGGTCACTCTCGACTAGTGTCGTAGCGCCTACCGGGAATCCTATAGCCCCCACTCCGCTATAGAAATCAACTTTGGACTTGAAGCCACTTGTAAAATAATTAATCTGCTTCAGCGCCATCTCAAACACCGGCAGATTGACCTGGAAAAAGGAGTCGACATCGTACACAATACTGGCTCCTAAGATTTCATCCGTGAGCTTGGTGTCGCCGTACAAATAAAGTTGCTTGGTTCGCACGCTCGCCGGGCTCTTAGGGTTTGAAAAATAAACTACCAGGCCCTTGGCAGTCGTTTGTAAATTGGAGATGTCCGGGAAAAATTCATCTTTTACGAATAGTGCTGCTACAGTTTCGCCTTGTTGATTAGATCGCACGATAACTGTTTTCAGTTGGCTGCCCCGTATGCCCTCGCGGCCCAGTATTGAACAAATTTTGTTCGCAGTTTCGTCAATTTCCGGCCGTGCTATACTGCTTCCTTTCACAATTCGCTTGCCATGCGTGCCTCTGTAGAACAACGCCAAATGAAGCCCGTCTTCATCACCCCAAAAGCTGTATTCCATTTTGCTGCGATAATGCCACGCTTCTTCTTTAGCAAATAAATGCATGTCTCCGTCATAAGCAAGCTTCTCGCGGCTAATAATTTCTTCTAGAATCTTCTG
>CBKXXB010000004.1:0-46566 GCA_966685145.1 uncultured bacterium
GAGCCAAATACAAGCAATTTTGCGGGAGCAAGGCGCTTTTGCTTCTGCTCACGCTTGCAGGCAGCAACCATACGACATATTATTCGAACGATGGCCGATCCAGAAATTACACACTCAGAGATTCTGCGCGATAAGATTTTTGAACACCTACCAACACAGGCACGAAAAACTCTAATTGGAGTGAGGGTTACTTACTGGCCAAATAACACCGGCGAAATGGTTTTAAACTTGGAATACAATGCCTTGGACAATTGCTTAGACATTGAAGCAAAAGAAGGCATTTATGGGCCCGCTGAAAAGCTAACGGGTCATCATGTGAGAAGCTGTGAACTCGATGCCCATACGGCCGGAATCCATGGATATAGCGAATTTATGGAAGCTGCCGCAAGCCCCACCCGACCAATTGACGAAGACATAGTTGAGGCAGAAAGGGATGCCATCAAGTTTGACGAGACTAAGCTCAAATTCTTTCTAAGCTTGTTTGAAAGCCTCTAACGCTTAACCCCATCAGATTGAGTTAAAGAAAGCTAATTTATAACCGTCAGGGTCGATTACAATAAACTCTCTTTGATTCCATGGGTAGTTTTTTGGTTTTCCTGAAGGTACTATTCCATTATTGACGATTGTATTATAAAAAACGTCGGCATCATTCACTTGGATTTGAAGGTATAAACCAGCCCCTCTGTTGGGACGCTCAATATCTTCCTTGTATTCTTCTGATACCACTTTGCTCTTATGCAACAATTCTACCCAAAAGTCACCCAAGTTTAATGTTGATGCGGTGCCGGGCACTTCTTTTGCCACCTTAAGCCCTAGCTTTTTGTAAAATGCTACGGACTTTTCAATATTATCGACCAGTAAAATCGCTCCTGCCACTTTAGCCATAGCATCATTCTACTAGACTGTTGATGAGCTCGCCTTAGTTTATGTTGCTATATCTAACTCGTGACAAAAACTAAAGGCTCGAAGTATGCCCACAATGCGGGACCAAACACGAGCATCATCTTCGGATGGTGTTTTTGTTTGATAAACTCGTACTGTGAGTAAAGACTTTATTGAAAATATAGTCCCAGACGACTATAAGACAAGAGGCAGCTACACCCCGGCCAAGAAGATCGATCTAGGTGATTTTTACCTAATCTTCGTATCTGGCGTGCAAGCACCAAAAGACGACAACCACAGAGTAACAACCGATGACGTTGAAGAGCAAACAAAACTAGTGTTTGAAGACATTGCAAAGCTGCTTGCTCAAGCAAATGCTACCTTGGATGATGTCGTAAAGGCAGTTATTTACATTACAGATATGGAAGAATTTGATAAAGTTTCAAAAATCAGGGCTGATTATTTCAAAAACTCGATGCCAGTTAGTACGCTTATTGAGACAAATAGAATGACTCGTCATGGTGCAAAGATCGAGATTGAGGTAACCGCGATTATTAGGAAATAGTAAAATTAGCTGGAGCCCTTATAGGTCGGATCGGCGTTAGAAGTACGTCCACTAGGGAAGCCACTTATTAGAAACAAAAACAACAGAGGCCAAATGCCTCTGTTTTAGATTTGGGGTATTATGTGTTCATGAAGCGCAAATGGGATGTAAGCAGTGAGCAGGCTCGGAAAAAATGTGTCGAGGAAATAATTACGCGTATCGAAGAGCAAGAAGGGGCACAGTTCGGCGTAATTGCCGCTAACGATGTTATCGACATCGTGTTACAAAACCTCGGTCCTGACATTTATAACTTGGCACTGAAAGACGCGCGGAAGCTCATCCAGGATAAACTCGAAGATTTAGAGGTCAATTTAGACTTACTTAAAAACGACAGCTAGTTTCAGGATCTGAAGTCTCTGTTTTAAGTACTTCACCCTAATTACTTAGACTGCTTATCCAACAGTCCTTGAACTGAGGGGCTTATTGGCTTGTCAGTGCGGTGGATGCAGCCCATCCAGCAACATGGACGGCGCTTTCCCTCTGAAAGTTCCGTAATGGTCCGCTCAATGTGATTTTTTCTTGTCTTCGGCTGTTTGACCGTAATGGCCCAGCAGATCCATTCGTTGCGGGCTAGGGGTGTGATGTCATTCCAAGCCCTGAGTGCCGTATCATCGGCGGCTAATGCGTTTCGTAAATCCGTCGGCATTTTGTGCGCCGTGCCGCTCGGGATTTCAGATTTGTTCATACCGCTATATTACATCAAGCTTTAGCCGGAACAACCTTATGCTTTGACAAAGCGTAAGTGTTATGTTACAATATCTAGATTATGCCGTTAGACATAACTGAACGCGAACCATTGCAACATCTACTTATGGGGATGTACGAGACCGCTGAAGATGGCACTGATATTTCAGTGGCAGCCGAACGAATAGTGGAGATTACGGACTTGTCTGCACATGCTTTCGGTGAAGTCCCTCAGTTAGTCATAAAATATGGCCGCACGCGGCGCGGGTTAGTTGCTCAACTGCAGGATAGATATAGAGAGGGCGAAGACTATGGAACGGAAGTCCATTTCTTCCCAGAAGAAACAGGTATTGCAGGGTTAGTAACCGATGATGTCTTTCTTCGCAGGGCTCAAATGCTTGGGTGCGACTCTCTCCAGCTTGCTGAAACAATATTCGATTATATCCCCGAGCCGCAAGTTTAGTACCCTGGACTATCATAGACTCAGACTGAGCCGCCGCGATAGCAGCCTATCGGGCACGGCCGTAAACGCGCGCGGACGCACTTATTAATAGTTTAGATCCCTTATCTCTTTGTGTCATACTGATTAAGGTTATGGCCAGAAACTCACCAGCCGTCAATAAAAATGACTCTTCCGAAACCTCAGTACATGCATCAAGCTTTCAAGCGATATTTGAAGCAGTACCCGGTTTGTATCTGATTTTGAAGCCGGATTTTACTATAGTAGCCGTAAGCGATGCCTATCTTGAAGCCACTCACACGCGCAGGAAAAGCATCCTAGGCAAGCACTTGTTTGAAGTCTTTCCTGATAACCCGAATGATCCAAATGCCACAGGAGTCAAGAACCTCACCATTTCACTCAATACCGTACTGAGCACCAAAGCCTCGCACGCCATGGCTGTCCAGAAATATGATGTCAAGAAGCCAGCCTCACAAGGCGGAAACTTTGAAGAACGCTACTGGAGTCCTTTGAATTCTCCGGTGCTGGATAAGAATGGCAAGGTTGAATACATTATCCACTCTGTCGTTGACGTTACGCAGTTTATCAAGCTGAAGCAAATCGAAGAAAAGCACAGTAAGGTAGCTGAACAATTAAAAGAGCAAAATAAATTATTTCAGGCCGAAGTGGTACAAAGTGCCAAAGACATCGAAGAACACAAGAAAAATGAAGCCGAACTACTAAAACTGGACAAGGTCAAATCAGAGTTTATAGCCATAGCTTCTCATCAGCTGCGCACACCTTTGACTTCGGTTAAATGGTCTTCAGAAGAGCTTCTCAGGAACAATAAGCAGCTGACGGAAAACAAGCAAGATCAGTACCTCCGACAAATTCATGATTCCAATGAACGCATGATAGAGCTGGTAAGGGAACTACTGGACGTGTCCAAGGTAGATTTAGGCAACTTCTCCATCAAGCCCGAAGCAGTACACATAACCGCCGTCCTTGAACAAGTCCTGGTTGACGTCTCGGCGCAGATTCGTGCCAAGCAGATTGTCTTGAATAAAAAAATTCAGGCCGATCTGCCGGTAATTATGATTGACCCCAACTGGGCACGCATAATACTTCAAAATTTGCTGACAAATGCAATCAAATACAGCAAAGATAAAAAAGCAGTAACTATTGAAATAAGCAGGAAATCTGACACCATCCAAATAAGTGTGGAAGACCACGGTTGCGGCATTCCGGCAGACGAACAGGATAAGGTATTCACAAAATTCTTTCGAGCACATAACGCCAAGCGGCTGGTCAGCGACGGCTCGGGTCTGGGGTTGTATATAGTGAAAGTAATGGTAGAGCAGATAGGCGGCCAGGTAGATTTCGAGTCAGTCGAAGACGAGGGGGCGACCTTTTATGTTACACTACCCGTCAGACGTGACTAAATAGCAAAGACAGGTTTATGCAAGAATCCCCTTATACAATCTTAATTGTCGAAGACGAAGAGCCTTTGTCTCAAGTACTAGTAGAAAGATTCCAGAACGAGGGGTTTAATATAATATCAGCAAAAGATGGCGAGGAAGCACTCGCCACGGCTCTCGAAAAGAAGCCAGATCTAATTATCTTAGATATTGTAATGCCGAAAATGAGCGGACTCTCCATGTTAAAAGAATTACGAACCAATGAAGCAGGAAAGGACCTGCCTGTCATAATACTGACAAACCTCAGCGATACAGAAACCGTAAACCAAGCGCTGACAGGTGGAGCAACTGAAATCCTGGTAAAATCCGACTGGGATATTAGCTCGATCGTGCAGAACGTTAGGGAAAAGTTAGAAAACAAAAAGTAAAGCTCTGCCGCAGGCCATATAGTTAGACGGACGCAGTTCTAAAAAGTTTTAAGACTGTACCGTAGTTTTATAGAGTGTTATTCTTATTGTCATGAAAATTCTGTTTCTGCAGACGGGTGGTACCATTGATAAAGTTTATCCGAAAGGCATAGATCACCACGGTTACGGCTTTATGGTTGCTGATCCGGCATTTGAGCGCGTATTACAACGCGTCAACCCCGGCTTCGAATATGAGACAAAAACAGTTATTCAGAAAGACAGTCTGGATATTACCGACGATGACAGAAGCTTGCTTCTACAAACCTGCAAGGACAGTTTGCTGGATAAGATCGTCATTACCCACGGTACCGATACCATGCTGAAGACGGCTGAAGCGTTAAGTCAAATTAAGGATAAAACCATCGTGCTGACCGGTGCTATGTGGCCGGAACTATTCAAAGATTCGGACGCAGAGTTCAATCTAGGCACAGCCGTGGCTGCCGTTGGTTTGATGACTTCGGGCGTATATGTCGCAATGAATGGGCAAGTCATGCCCTGGAACAAAATATCGTTCAATAATGATACGTATCAATTTGCACCACAGCCCGATACTAAGATTTAGAACAAGGAGAACATTATGAGTGAGACATCTGGTGTAATAAATGGACATTCCTTTGAGTTTGATGCAGTTGTAGGTGGAGACTGTGACGGCGAGCAACCATGCGTAATATTTCTCCGCGACAGACTGCCTGGTGATCCTTATCCCCAAACAGAAGAAGAGTACGACAGATTGGGCCTTACTAAGGTAGAGCAGGCTATTATTGTTTCCTGCGAGAGTTATCGGCAACTCGTCAAGATGGGCGCCCCAATTCTTGCGTGCGCCGGCTGTCCTAATAAACCATCTTGAATATGTAATTTTTGGTATTATTAAAAAATGACGGGCCAGGAAATTATTGATAGGGTGAAGACCTTGAACCTACCAGAAGGCACGTATGTAGTATTCGGAAGCTGCCCTCTGGCCCTTGCCGGCATCAGAGAAGCCAAAGACATTGATCTGCTTGTCAGCAAAGAGGTATTTGAGCAGCTAAAGACTAGTGGCTGGAAAACTATTAATAAGGGCCCGGAAGATAAGCCAGTAACCAGTGACGTATTTGAAGCACACCACAATTGGGAATTTGAAGGATACAAATCTACGCTGGCGCAGCTGCTTGAAACTGCAACCCTTGCAGATGGCATACCATTCGTTTCATTAGAAGAAGTGCGCAAGTGGAAGGCCGCCTCTGACAACCCCAAGCATCTCGCTGACGTTAAGCAAATTGATAGTTTCCTTGCGAAATAGTTAGCATCCTTTGCCGCTACCATTGATACTATTCCCCAGCGTGACTCAGGCCGCCTATTACTCGTTGCGGCGAACACGAAAGGGCAAGAAAGCATCATAGAAAGGCTGGAAGCTACAGAGCTTTCGCACAAAAGACTCTAGCTTGACCTTTTGGAGCAAATCGAAGAGGCACGTGAAGGCCCCCCAGAAGTCTATCTGTGTTCATACACAAAACAGGAGTTCAACAGAGCGATTATTCTTTTTCAAAAGTTGAGTTGTGCGGTTGTTCGGGTCCTGGTTCGACGGCCGGCGCGAGACTGGTGTGTTGTGCCTTTGCTTTTGCGCTGTTTCGCCGACGGAGCACAAAGAACGCCACTATGCCTAAAAGGCCTATCGATAGTAAACTGAGCACAATCCATATAGCCCGACTACCAGAAGAAGGCTGCGCTGCGCTGGCTATGTTTGTGGTGCTTGTACTAAGAGGCTCTGTCACAACAAAAGAGCCTAGTAGCTGTCGTGCCGACGCCGCATTAGTGTCTGGGTCAATTACTTCTGCTTCAACTCGATGATCTCCGGGCTTTAAACCAGAAATGTTGTAGGACCAGTAACCTTCATCATCCGCCTTAACTTCAGCAGTCTGGGGCTCCGAAAAAATATACAGCTTCACTGTAGCATTGGGAGTAGTTTTGCCTTTAAGCATTATGCCTTTGTCAGCCGGCAGACTCATCTCAATCCTGCCATCTTTTACAGACTGACCACTAAGTGTGACCTCAGTAATGGGTTCTGGTGGGGTATTGGTTTCATTATTAGTTGAGGCACTATTATTAGTTGCTGGTTGATTGGAGTGAGGGGCAGTGGTGTTACTGTTGCCCGTTGAAATAAGCGAAAAACGAGCGGTAGCAGTGCCCAAAGACTTATTCGTAGAATCGGATACTTGTAAATTACAGGTGCTTGAGGTACTTAAGCTGCCATCTTTACCGCCCGAAGTACAGAGGCCACCCCCTGTAGCCGTCTCTCCCCAACCGTCAAATTTTGACCCAGTTGCCGGAACAGCACTTAATGCCACGCTTGCGCCATTAGCAAATTCTTTTGAGCAGACGGAACCGCATGAGAAGCCAGATCCCGATACTGTCCCGGAACCGTTACCAGCCTTAGCTACAGTAATAGTGTGGGAAGTATAGCCGAATTTAGCGGTCCTTTCTTCTATTGTGTTGCTCGGGTGACTTAGACTAAACGTACAGTTAGGGGTATAGCAAATTCCTGTCCAACCCAAAAAAGTGCGTCCCGCACTCGGCGTGGCTACAAGTTCGACGTTGGTGCCCCATGCATACACTTGTTCACAATCACTCGGGCAGTTGATGCCTGTAGGCGTACTCGTAACTATGCCTCCACCGGAGGGAATACTAACTTTTACAGTCATATCATGGCTACTAGCTAAAACTGTCCGAAAAAGAAAGAACGATGCGAAAAGTACGAGCAGAACACTTACAAACATTAGTTTTTGTTTTTTGATTTTAGGTTTCATATTTTCTCAATGTTTTTCGTTTAAATTTCCTTCATTATAGCTTGCTTAAGTTTAATAAACAAAAGCGGTACTCCAATAATCAGCCTGTATTATGCCCCCAATGTTCAAATGGCTCGAAGCAATAGATTTACAGCATGCCATCTGGCGCACTTTTTTTGCTATGCTGTAAACATGGTGACGATCAAAGAAGATCATAAAAGCCTTCTCTTGATTGCGGGGTTAATAACTGCCGCGTATCTCTTGTTTGATTTTTTGCTCATATTGTTCGTATCTTTTTTGCTCATAACCGCTTTTTTGCCCCTGGTCAGAATCCTGAAGGCCAAGAAAGTTCCCAAGGTACTTTCCTCAGTCATCCTGGTCTTCGCGATATTCGCTATCCCCATAGGTCTATTGATAAGCCTGGGACCGGCCATAGTCTCGCAAACACAATCTTTGGTTGATTCTGCGCCTCAGTTGCTTCAAGCTGCTCAAGACAAAACCGGCATTACCATATCGGGAAACATAGGCGACACTTTAAGAGAACAGCTGCCCCGCGCCAGCAGCTACGTGTTCTCGTTTTCGACTACCGTATTAACGATCGCGGTTTCAATTGTGGCCATTATCGTACTGACCATATACGGACTTATTTATTATGATGAGACGAGCAGGGCTGTTATTGCTTTTGCTGCTCGAGGCGGCCAGCCCAAGAGCAGGTACGAAAAGCTTCTCAAGGGCATAGAGGGCAGAGTAGGCACTTGGGTAAAAGCACAGCTAATTGTGAGCCTGCTTATAGGTATCCTGTCCGGATTGGCTTATGTGGTTCTGGGGCTGCCTTTTGCCGGGGCGCTGGCGATCTTGGCGGGAGTGCTTGAGCTGCTGCCTGGTTTGGGCCCCACGCTTGCTGCCATCCCTGCGCTATTGGTCGCTCTTACGGTTTCACCGAACACGTTTTTTCTAACTTTGATTGCTTATTTGTTCATACAGGCGATGGAAAGCTATTTGATTACGCCCAAGGTCATGTCAAGCGCTATCAAGCTAAATCCTTTTATAACGATAGTAATTGTGCTGCTGGGCACATTTCTGCTTGGAGTACTCGGAGCTTTTTTGGCTATACCGCTCGCACTCTTGATAGGCGAGCTATATAAGCACATATCAGCAGGGTAGCAAAGCCATAATTAACATTTGCTCAATAAACAGCTATCACATAGCTAGGCACGATTAAGCGTAGTGGCTAACTATCAGTACCAGAAGGGTCCTTACAGCGTTTATTATTTAACCGCAGCTTACCAGCGCTTGTTTGCGTCTTTGTATTTATCCTGGGCGCGATCCTTTAAGCTTTGAAACTGATCACGCAATTTAGAAATTAGATTCACCATGTGACCTCCTTTTTTACATGCACTCTTATGGTACGCACAATTTGTGGCGAGAGCTGTTAAATTTTTAATGTAGTCCTGCAGAATATTTAGCTGCAGGGGTGGCCTTAGGCAAATTAGTATAGGTGTATGCGCCGAATATGGCGCCTCAGTTCAAAGTTAAGATCAAACGTGGAGGCATGTTATGAGCAAGCGTAAATCAATAAAGCATTCACAAATACCGCAAAAGCAGCAAAACAAAGCCGGCCTGGCGCCACAGGCTCCCAAGGTGGGGTCGAATGAGCACAATCAGTATAGATAAGCGTGCCCGGGACTATAGCTAAAAGCTATGAATGACGCTTGTAACGCTTTAAAACATTGCCAATTTCTTGGTGGTAGGCGTCCATGCCGAGCGTGGTATAGCTATAGGTAACTACTAACAATAAGATAGAAATTATCAAAAGCGTATCAGTCGGCACCTTTAATACAAGCAGCAGCCCAAAGGCAAGGCTCACGAAGAAAGCAAATAAAATACTGTGGAGGACTATTGTTTTCGTAAGAGAATTTATGTTAACCGGCCAGTCCTTGTGAGTCTCGCCGTCAAGGCGCGCTTTTAGCCATGCAACCTTCTGGCGTACACCCCAGACTTCAAAAACAACGTGTACGAATTCATTGAAAGCCAGCGCGGCTACCAGCGCGGCTAGAAGTGTGGTCATTCCCATGAATCTTATTATACGAAGGTTGGCCCGCGAAAACCAACCTTAGCCGCCATAGTAATCACGCTATTTTAGATGTGGCCGAACTCCAGCCGCTCTACTTGATCTCAAATACCGCTTGGACACTAAAGCCTATCTCTTGTTCGCCAACAGCCGCAGGAAAGTTTTCTTGGTCAGGTTTCTCGTATGGCAAGAATACGACATCTCCTGCAACCGTATCCTTTATCTCAATCACTTTTCCTAGCTTAGTTCCAAGCTGCCGGGCCGTCCGTTCGGCCTGGGATTTGGCATCCGCTACTGCTTTGTCTCTGGCCTCATTCTGCAGATTTTTGCGCTTTTCATCAGAAAAGCCGGGTATGGGCATAACACCCGCTGCAGGCTCAGTAGTTTGCAAGTAATCCTGAACACGCTCAGCAAGTTGCGGATTAGAGGCCCTTACAAGTAGGCGAGCAGTGACAGCATTATCTTCAGTAGGATCAGCGTACGATTGATCGAAGGCTGTTGTTTGGAGTTTGATATCTTTGCGCTCTAAACCAAGGCCGTAAAGCGCATTGATTACCGACTCCGCGTGATCATTCAGGTCTTCTAGAGCTGCTTCGCGATTTTTATCTGACCTCTGGTATAAAACCGTAAAGTCATAGTAGTCGGGCTGGGCTTTGATCTGGGCGTGCCCGGCGACGGTTATTTTACGCGTTTCACTTCCTGCACCCAGCGGGCGCCATGCCAATAACAAAAGTAGGACTATCAGGACGAGCGCGAGTATAAACCTCACATCAAGCACAATCCTAATGCTTTTTTTCATTAAACTGATTGTAGCACAAGCGACACGTCTTGCGTGTAATATGCTTACGTCTGCTGTACACTTCTATTATGATTAACCGAGATCTTTGGCATGATCTTGTAAAAAGCCTTGCGACCGTGTTCGCTCACCCTATCATCCTGGTACCGAGTATCTTGTGGGGCCTGTTCCTTTTAGGTGCGGTACTGTGGCTTCCTAATATAGAGCTTCTCAAGGCGCTGCTGGATAGCGAAGCGCTTAGCATGTGGGCAAAGGCCGGCTTTATGCTGGAAATGTATCAAATACTCTTCACTTTGCTCGGATTTCTACAGATACTACTGATGTTAATGTTTGTGGTGTTAAGTACGCTCGCAACGGGAACATTCATATTCGTACTCCACCGTCAGCACAAGGGTAAAGTTGCACCGCACGAGTCCAACGCAGTCTTGTTAGCAAGCGTAGGCACTACCGGCCTTTCCATGATAGGCCTCATGCTCCTCACACCAGTTATCACAATTTCTGGCCTAGCGTTCGGCTATAGACTGCACATATTTGGCGTTTTGCTGGGCCTAACTGGTCTAACCGGCATGATGTGGTCTATTGTGCGGCTGTCAAAACTTATAAAAACTTCTTAATACTCGAACTAACCAAATCCATAACGGGGTAAGAGTCCTCTATTGTTAAAAATCTTATAGTCGCCTTAACGGCCTCTCGTTAGCATAGTAATTGCCATAGAGCACAATTATGAAAGGAGGCTATATGACACAGCGCGACACACAAAACGTGATGGTCACGTCCTTGCTGGCAGGCATAGCAGGGGCAACGCTCGGAATACTGTTCGCACCGCGAAGCGGTAAAGAAACTAGGGAACGTATGGGGGCGGTCGCGGCTGATGCCAAGCAGCGCGCCAAAAGGGAATTGGAAACTAAGCGTGAACGCCTGGGCGAGAAGCTTAGCAGCACCAAGGACAGAATGTCTGATGCTGTAAGCTCGAAGGTCCAAAGAGGTAAGCGCGGTACTGATACAGAAGAGTCACCAATCATAACAGCATGGAACGAGGAGGTTTAAATACTATGGGAATTTTACTTTGGATTATATTTGGCGCACTAGTAGGCTGGGTAGCCTCATTGATAATGCGAACTGATGAAGATCAGGGAGCAATTCAGAACATAATAATAGGTATAGTCGGTGCATTCATTGGTGGCGGTCTATCAAGCATGCTTGGCGGCCCTGCAGTTACTGGCTTTAATCTAGGAAGTATTCTAGTAGCGACTCTTGGAGCAATACTATTGATCTTCCTGGTACAGCTATTTACTGGCCGACGCAGCCGTGATATGCGATAGGGTTTAGAAGACAAGACCCTTAAACCCTAGGAGGTTTAAATGATGTTAACGAATATAATTTCCCAACTTAGAGCAAATAAGCGAGAGAGGCAAGAACGTGATACGTTCTGGTGGTGGGAAGATGTGAGCCCCAGGTTTGACCGTAAGGACGGAACAAGGCAGACGGATGACGAGGAAGCTCCGCCAGCAACACCGCCCTATGAGCCCGAGCAGCCAATTCATCGTTTCTAGCTAGAGTTGGTTGTCCAACAAAGAAGACTGCCGCGCCGGCGTAAGCCACAAAAGTGCGGCAGCTTTTTATTTATTCATGCCTCAGAGCGTCAATAGGGTCTTTGCGTGCTGCCCTAAGCGCTGGTGTGGCACCGAACAGAATACCTACACCGAGCGCTAACCCGCAAGCCATACCTACAACCGGAAGCGTAATCACAGGTTGCAGGTTGGTAAATATACGAAGCAGTACGTTGGCAGCCATCGACAAGAGTATGCCGAGCAAACCGCCAACCAAGCTTAAGACAGCCGCCTCAGTGACAAACTGATAGAGAATCTGTCTGTTGGTTGCGCCTACGGCCTTTCTTATGCCAATTTCACGAGTGCGCTCACTGACCGCTACCAGCATAATATTCATGATTCCTATACCGCCAACCAGCAATGAAATAGCCGCGATCCCGGTAATAAGATTTGTAAGCAGACTTAGTACGTTATTGGCCAATGCCAGATTCTCAGCCTGTTTTAGTACAGTGAAGTCCTGCTGTCCGCCTCGCGCTGTGCGTAGAGCGTTGGTTATATCAGCTACGCGGATATCTATATCTTCAATCCTCGCTGGCTTTGCCAGTATCTGGTGAATTTGTATATTGCCGCCCATAAGCTCTTGACCCACCTTGTATGGTATAAACACCGCATTGTTGTAGTCGGCTCCTGGCAACAGCGATACGTTGCTGACAAATTCTTCAAAAATACCTCTAACTATGAACTCCCGATCGCGAATAAAGAAGGACTTGCCTAGGGGTACGTTCTCGCCAAATAGCTCTTCCGCCACCCTGCGTCCAATAACCGCGTCTTTGGTACCGGCCTCGTCATCGCTGAAAAAAGAGCCGAATTCCAGCTTCTGGTTAAGTATCTGAGGCAGCGCATCCGTAGTGGCGACGATTTCCGCGCGCTGATATTCGCGCTCTGGAGTTTTTGCCAGACCGACAACTCTGCCAAAAGGCACCACGGCGCTCATCCCGGGTACTTGTTCAACTGTTTTATAGTCAAGCTCGGTAAAAGTTATGCCGCTCTGTCCGAAAAGAGAATTAAAACCTGCGATATTACCGGAGTCATCGCGTCTTATGTGTTGTCCGGGGAGTATAGTGATCAAATCGTCACCGCGGCGTCGTATCTGATCGGAAACTTGCTTTTTCACCCCTTCGCCCAGGCTTATGGTCGTCACGACAGAAACGACTCCAATGATAATGCCAAGCATGGTAAGCAGACTGCGCCATTTGGCGCTCTTGATCGATTTTATGGCCTGCTTAAAATAGCCCCCAAGTAACATTAGCTTTTACTCCGCTTCTTTGGCGCGCGTCTGTAAGTTTTAGACTTTAACTTTTTGACCTTTTTGGTCCCGGTCTTGGCGTGCTGTCTATCAGGTAGCGCTTTCATAAGCGCAGAAACACCGGCCAGATCATCTTCCACTGTCTTGCGCGGCATAAAGTAGAGGCGCTTGGCCATGGGCGGGATTTCTCCGATTTTCGAGCGTGCGTCTGCCACGATCGTACCATCGCGCATAAACACAACGCGACTTGCATACCTGGTCAGTTCCGGATTATGCGTAACCAGTAGTATTGTGTTACCCATCTTATGAAGGTCGCTGAAAAGCTCCATGACAAGACGACTGGAGGCGCTATCGAGATTGCCGGTCGGCTCATCTGCAATGATAACCGTAGGGTTATTAACCAGGGCACGGGCTATAGCGACGCGCTGGGTTTGACCGCCGCTTAGTTGTGTTGGCAAAAAGTACTCGCGCTCCGACAGGCCAAGTTGCTCCAAAATAGCCCCGGCTTGCTTGAGACGGCGGGTCTGAGTCATTCCTTTATAGGCAAGCGGGAGTGCTACGTTCTCAAGAACAGTCAGGCGAGGCAACAAATTAGATGACTGGAAGACGAACCCGATTGTATCTCGGCGCAAACGTGCGCGGCGCCTGGCATTCATGCGTGATACAAGACGACCATTGAAGTTGTAATTGCCGTGCGTCGGCCGGTCAAGAAGTCCGATCATGTGCATTAAAGTAGACTTGCCGCAACCGCTGGGACCCATAATTGCTACGAATTCTCCCTTATCAATCGAAAGGCTAACTTCGTCAAGAGCAATGGTCGTGGCGTCACCAAAGCCGTACAGTTTACTGACTTCTTCTAATTCAATCACCGGCATTGCCCTAGTGTACCTCTGTTCATCCCGAGAGTTCAAGGTGTAATCGTATTTTTTGTATAATAAAGTTACAAAAGCGTAAACCAAGCTATGGCTGTTTACGTTTTTGAGAGGAAGCTTAGGGTTAAACCTGCCAGTAAAGCGGGCAAAATTATTTGTCGCTTTGAGGAGCAGGTTTTCTAGCTTCAGCTGACGAGGAGAGATGCAAGAGCGGTTTAATTGGCACGCTTGGAAAGCGTGTGTATCAGCAATGGTACCGAGGGTTCGAATCCCTCTCTCTCCGCCAATTTTCGTACCTAGGCCCTTAGGTCTGGTGGCGAAAATTGATAGAGCAAATGAGAACCCGTGCCGCGCTAGCGGAGGGTTCGGTGGAGCGAAAACACGCGCACAAGTTCACTTGGAGCATGTTTGAGCGGAAGAGGCCAAAGGCCGATATCCCTCTCTTCGCCATTATAATGAGACAAAACCAAAGGTTTTTTCTCATCGGACCTTGCGAAGCAAATTTGCATCCCGGCGAGTCATAGGGTCCGGTCCTGCTCTTTCTCCTAAAACTATGAAAAAACTTAATGAAGCCCGAGAGAAAATACTTTCTGATATCCTTTCTGTTGTCAGGGAAAATCCCGGTATCCGGCCATCAGAAATCAACCGAAAGATAGGCCGCGAGCACTCTGCGCATTACCGCAACGCATTAATCAAGCAGGGGATTATCCGAAAAGAAAGAAAAGGCTCAAAAGTCCACTACTACCCAGTCTAAAGTCCTAAACCCAAAGGTGCGCCGTACTGGCTTATGATACTTTTGTGCCGACTGTTTCTCCGCGAACGAGTTTGAGCAGGTTGTCCGGTTGCATGGCATCAAAAACAATGATCGGCATATCTTGCTCCATAGCCAGACCCATTGCAGCCTTATCCATAACTTTAATACCTGCGTTTTCGACAGCGTGCTGATGACTAACAGCTTCCAGCTTCACCGCATCAGAGTACTTGGTAGGATCTTTATCGTAAACCCCGTCAACCTTTGTGGCTTTGAAGACCGCTTCACAATCGAGCTCAAGCGCCAAAATAACCGCTGCCGTATCCGTGGTCACATACGGGCGACCGCTTCCGCCGGCCAGTATGACTACGCGTCCCTTTTCAAGGTGTTTGTTCGCTAAACGATGAACGAAAGGTTCTGCGACCTGTTGTGCGAAAATATTACTCAAACAGCGAGTAGCGATACCGTTCGCCTCAAAAATATCCGTCAGAGCAAGAGCATTGATCATTGTCGCCAGCATACCCATGTGATCAGCTGTGACTCGCTGTATGCCGTGACCGGCGGTTGTCGCACCCCGGATTAAGTTCCCGCCGCCAACCATAATTATAATCTCGCAGCCGGCTTGCGTTACTTTTTTGACTTCTTCGGTCAAGTATTTGGCCACCTGTGGATCTATGCCGCTCCCGTGCGGACCTGCTAATTGCTCACCGGATATTTTTAAAACTACGCGTTTGTAAGTTTTGTTCATTGCAACAAGTGTAACAAACAACTGCGTAACTTGTTAATGTCTACCTGGCCATAAATATGCTTCTGAGTGTATTTTAGTTTATAATTGCTGTAACGATGACGGAACCGTTACAACCGGCTACTTTTGAGGCGCCTAGCGAGCCAGCGCCTAATATAGAGATTTCATTGCTGGATTCCCCAGAAGCCTGCTTAGGAAAGCTGCCGGGTATTGAGAGTTACCTGGGAGAAGTAGCCTTAATTCCTGCCATGGAGCCCGGATTCTATGAAGAACTCCGCGAAGAAGTACAGGCAGAGAAAACTTTTCCCGAACGTGCTCTTACATACAAAATATTCAACGATCATAGGGAGGGCCAGCACTTTGCATGGGTACAACTTCTACGATTCCTGAGCCACAGTCGCAGGGCGCGTAAAGAGACTGAAGGCGCAGTACTGCATTTAGACGTTTGCTCCTCGGTGCCGCTTGGAAGCGAACTGCAGCGATCGCTAGACTTTACCAGATGTGAAATATATGCAAGCGGGCTGATAGAGAACCTACTGGGTCAAGAAATTGAACCTATTTATGGGGATCCGCAGGCAACAGAACTCGTCCGTAAATTCTTGGCACCCAAGCGCTCATTGCCCAGGCAACTTTTAAAAAGTCATCTGCGCAGGGTTTTATACACTATCGGAGAAGATGAAGCACAACCGGATACGGCGCCGGAACAGCTGTCTTCTTTGTTGGCAGGCCGATTAATGTTCGAAAGTGCCTGGGGGACAGATCTGTACGTAACAGGTCGAGATCATGGACATTACGAAGGCCGAATGGCAATAGACACAACCGTGCATGAAACAGATAAGACATTGCTCGACATGGCATCTGAGGTGGGCACCCCGACTGCCAAGGCAATCGAAGCACGCGAGAATCACCGGCGTGAGCTGGACGAGCTGCGCGAAAGCTTCGGGAAACCACAGTCAAACAAGGAAAAGCACGAGCTCAACCGCTTAAAGGGCGAGGTAGATAAAAAATATGCAGGAGCCGTAAATGAAGTTGAGCCAATCGGCAGGCATCGTGCAGCTGATGTGCTCTACGATATATGCAAAAGCCTGGCCGAGTCAGCCGTGGCAGGAAACATGGCAAGACCGCTTCGCAGCATAAGCATAGACCGGGAAGACCCCAATAGATTGATAGCCGAAGCTGAGAGAAGCTTCGAACGAGAAACAAGGCGGATGGGCCTCTATTACCGAAGTCTGGAACGCCTGGCAATGCCGCCGGAAATTGGCGATCACCACACAGCCGATATTCTTGACCCGTCTTATTGGGAACAAATTCCCGATAACTCTGTCAGTCTCGTTACAAGCTTTGAGGGCTTTCCGCTTCTTTTCGAAGAGCCGGAAGAGCCCGTGCCCGGAGTGCTGACAATTGAGGAGGCGGCCGGAGTCTTATACCAGAAGCTCAAAGTAAACGGCTACCTGGTGCTATTTGCCTGGGGAATTAATGGCGAGCTGGCAAACGGCCAGCCGACTTTGAAAAAAATTATCGCTAACTGGTCTGAACAGGGCGCGGATATTTCCGTAAAGTATTATCGGCGTGACATTCTGCTGGAGGCAATATCTAATTCATACGATATCTCTCTCATCGGAAAATCAGCGATTTTTGATCCGGACGGTGATCCGGATGACCTGCTTGAACTTATGGTGGTCCAGAAATCTGAAGATGCCGTACGCCTGGCCGCACAAATGCGAAAAGGCCGAGTGGACGAAACTAAAATTCCGGACTGGCCAAGTCCCAGGCCGTAATGATGCCGAGCAGTTTCTCATCCGGCTTGCCGTGCTCGGTCACGAAAACAACGCCGATGCGACGCCTGATTTTAAGTGCCGCGTTGAACAATGCATAGATGTCAGTCAGATAGGTATTTCGGCTGACGAATTCATAGCTTTCGCTCGGATGCTTATCAAGCCCGATAAAATCCTTGAACTCAGAAATCGAGTAGTCGCGTGTAATGATGGAGTCTTCGTTATGGGCAAGATATGCCAGAAGGCTATTCTCACTGAATACGCCGATCATTTTGTCGTCTTCCAGCACCGGTACATGAGTATATGTCTTTTCGCACATTTCTTTAATGACCCCCAGGGCGTTGCCGGCAAGAGAGGTGGTATAGAGTTTGCTGGCCGGTACGGCAATGGTGAGGGCACGGGGTGGGTTTAATAATTCATTGAGGATTTGCTGGTAGCGCTCTATGATAGCCGGGCTTGGCTTGGCCATGGGATGAGCGACATGCATGAACGGGCTGTGAACAAGCACGTTTCGTAAATGAGCCAGGGTCTTTAGCTCCTGCTCATAGCGGCCGAAGAGCTTGTTCACTGTACTCATTTGTTGTATCAGATAACCATGATCGGCATGCTTATCGACTTTTTGCTGACGGCGCATGTAAGCATCAAGTTGGTTATATATACCTACGAACTTATCGAACAACTCCTGGTCAGTAACAGGGTGAGCTCCCATAATACGAGTCATTATACTCCTTAGACGCAACAGTTGCCGCTATGTTAGACTAAAACCACTAGCTGGGATATGAAAAGAGAGTCTTGATAACCCGAACGGCGGTACAAAAGTATGAAGATTTACTCGTGGAATGTTAATGGTATACGAGCAGTTGTCAAGAAAGGAACGTTTCAGAAATTCGTAGCCGAACATCAGCCGGACATTTTATGCCTGCAGGAAACCAAGGCTCAGCAAGGGCAAGCCGAAATAGATTTGCCGGGTTACGAAGAGTACTGGAACTCAGCCCAGAAAAAGGGATATTCCGGTACCGCAATTTTTACGCGCATAAAACCTCTAGCCGTAATCAACGGCCTGCCCGAAGAAATCGCCAAGAAATTCGGCCTTGTGGCGGACGGCTATGGAGATCCCAATACTGAGGGCAGGGTCATAGCAGCCGAGTACAAAGATTTTTTTGTAGTAAACGTGTACACGCCCAACGCCAAGGATGACTTAAGCCGCATACCACTGAGGCACAAACAGTGGGACCCGGCCTTTTTGGCTTACTGCCGGGAGTTGGAGAAGAAAAAGCCGGTGGTGTTCTGCGGAGACCTTAATGTAGCCCACACTCCCGACGATCTTGCCAGACCCAAGGAGAATGAGGGCAAGAAGGGGTATACCAAGGAGGAGCGTGAAGGTTTCCAGCGCTTCATTGATGCCGGTTTTCTCGACAGCTTACGGCTTTTTAAGCAAGGAAACGGCTTTTACACCTGGTGGAGTCACTGGGCCAACGCCCGGGCGCGAAATGTCGGCTGGCGCATAGATTACGTCCTGGTCTCAGCCGCGCTGCAGAAAAACGTCGCAGCGGCAAACATCCATGCGGATGTGCTCGGTTCGGATCACTGCCCGATTAGCATAGAGTTAAACGTCGGGGCCTAGTGGCATCATGCCGGCAACTTCACCCACGAAAAAACCATTTGCGGTGTTTGATATAGACGGGACGCTCATCCGGTGGCAGCTATACCACGCCGTAGTAAATGAACTTGCTAAGGGTGAGCTGCTCGGCAGCAAGGCTTATGAAAATCTGCATGCGGCACGAATGGCCTGGAAAGTGCGCACACATCCCGAAGCTTTCAAGGAATACGAAGGGCGAGTAGTTGCCCTCTTTGACGCAGCCGTTACAAATATCCCGGTCGACGTTTTTGAGCAGACAGCCCTTAAAGTAGTCGAAGAGTACAAAGACCAGGTATACACCTACACTCGCGATCTTATCCGTTCATTGAAAGAACGCGGCTATGTTCTTTTGGCTATTTCCGGATCGCAGCATGAACTCGTCAAAGCTTTGGCTGACCACTACGGATTTGATGAAGCTATAGGTTCCGTTTATTTGCAAAAGGACGGCAGGTTCACGGGCCAGAAACAAGTTGCCAGCGAAGATAAGGGCCGATTGCTCGATAAGCTGGTGAAAGAGCACAGCTTGACCTACGAAGACAGTTACGCAGTCGGTGACAGCGCCAGCGATATCCCGATGCTGGAGCGAGTTGAGCGACCTATTGTTTTCAACCCTGACCGACATCTGCTTGAATCTGCTACCGCGCAAGGCTGGACTATTATCGTGGAACGCAAGAACGTAATCTACAGACTGGAATCGAAAAATGGACAATACATACTGGCATAAGCAAACGTCTAACGAGCCGCTTTTCCCTGAGCTTGCATGGAGCCGCCCGGAAAACAAACGTTTTGCGGGCAAGCTTCTTATAATTGGCGGTAACGTGCACGGGTTCGCAGCGCCGGCCGAGGCTTACCAGTCGGCAGAAAAGTATGGCATAGGCACCATAAACGTAGTCTTGCCGGATGCAATTCAAAAATTGGTCAGCGGCTTTTTCGAGAATGCCTTCTTTGGACCCAGCACGCCAAGCGGCAGCTTCAGTCAAGCGTCACTGAGTGAAATGCTGGAACAGTCTGCATGGGCAGACGGCGTACTTCTGGCGGGTGATTTGGGCAGAAATGCTGAGACCGCCATAGTACTTGAAAAATTCGCCCAAAAGTACAGCGGGCAACTAATTGTCACAAAAGACGCAGTAGACTACTTCCGAAACGCACCCAAACAGTTACTTGCACGTCCGAATACGACTATCGTCGCAAGCCTGTCTCAGTTACAGAAGATTGCGGTTAGTGCCCACTTCACGGAGCCGGTAACTTTGGGAATGGATTTATTGAATTTAATAGAAACTTTGCGCATATTCACGAGCACCTATGATAGTAATCTGATAACCAAATATCACGACCAGATGATCGTAGCTTGCCAGGGTAAAGTAAGTACAACGAAACTATTACAAGATATGCCGATATGGCGCGTTCAGACCGCAGCGGCAATAAGCGTCTGGTGGATCCAAAATCCTAGTAAAACTTACGAAGCCCTAACCACCGCCATACTTGAGGCAGTACCACCATCAAGCTGAGGAAGTCAGCATAGGATTAAATGTGAATGGCTCGGGGCAAGAGAGGATTTTTGACTCAAAAAGAAGATATAAAACATCCCGACACTTAATTTAGCGGGGCGGAGGAGCGGGCATGCAAAACCCCACCTGAACTTCGGTAATCAAGCGACCAAGGTTCAGGTGGGGTTACAGTGTAATGCGACGTGGTGCCGGAGGAGGGACTTGAACCCTCAATCCACGGGGGAACACGATTTTGAGTCGTGCGCGTATACCAATTCCGCCACTCCGGCTCTTCCAAAAACCCTTGATATGCTGTGGCATCACCAGCTCTAATGTATGCAAAGCCACTTACTCTATGGTTTTAAACTGCTCATAAGAAGTGAATACCAGCACGCATTGTACTATACTGATATCTGTTATGCCACCTGATGATAATCAAGCTACCGGTAATAATAACGATTACGCCTTGCCGATAAAGAAAGACAAGGTGGTTAAACCTCTGCATGACCAATTAGGGGGTGATAACCCGGCAGTTAACGTCATACGCAACAAAATTGCTTCGCTTTACGGTAAAGAGCCGTCACCGGAGGCCGAATTGTCCGAAGCACGAGCAGCAGGGAAGCACCGGTCTAAGCATCAACAGTTCATGTACGATCTTAGCCGTTCCGGTAAGACGCTTGCCGAGATCCAGACTGCTTGGCATAACTACTATACAAGTCTGCCTGACCATGAAAAGCATGCGGTGTGGCAGGAGTTTTATGCAAACTACAGCCACGCGACCGTCGGAGCGGTCAAGAAGCCTGTGGTGCAGACCGTTCCTCAGACCCCAGCCACACCTAAACATACAATTAAAAAGCACCATGAAAAGCCGAGCGAAAGACGGTCCGTATCCGATATAAAGCAACAACTGCTTGGTACTGTTAGCAGCCGGGCACGCAAGAAGGCATCCCGACACGGATCTCTGCTGTTCGGCCTCGGCGTAGGCGTAATTGTTATGATTATGATGCTGTTCGGGTTTTTTAACGAGAGGTTCATCGCACCGTTCATCACGCCAAGCAAAGCCGTCAGCTCAACACCGATTATCGTCGATACTACCGCAGCAGTAGGCCCTGAACCAAAACTGATCATACCCAAGATTAATCTGGAGGTTCCCGTAGTTTACGATGAGCCTTCCGTAGACGAGGACGCGGTTCAGCGCGCCCTGGAAGATGGTGTATTGCACTATGCGACTACACCAAATCCTGGCGAGCTGGGGAATGCTGTAATTTTTGGCCATTCCAGCAACAACATCCTAAACCGGGGCAAATACAAGTTTGCATTCGTACTTCTCAATCGTCTTGAAAAAGGCGACACATTCATGGTGCATAAAGAAGGCAAGCGCTACATTTACCGAGTTGTTGATACGAAAGTAGTAAAACCAACGGACATATCTGTGCTCGGACCGACAGACCGCCCCGCTACCGTTACCCTTATAACTTGTGACCCGCCTGGTACGGCAATCAACCGACTGGTGGTAGTAGGCGAGCAAATCGCGCCCGATCCGGCAGCAAATGTAGCCAGCAATGTAAACTCGACCGGAACAAGTCAACCCGAAGTTTTACCATCAAATGCCCCAAGCCTTTGGAGCCGCTTTACAACTTGGCTTTCGGGCTAACAATACAGTAAAGAGCCTGATTATCTAGGCGCGACTCTTAGTTCGGTTCTAAGTAAGGCTGCACGCCCTTGGATTTGTGAATTAGCAAACGAATACTGGGCAGTGTAGTCGCGATCAAAGTATGGCGGCAAACCATTGAAGCCAGCCGACAGGCTTTGGCTATTCGTTCCGTCATAGTCGAACACCTGTACCTTGTTATTACTGGACAGCGCGAGACGGTGTCCGTCCATCCAAACAGCCTTATGGCCGCCGGTAACCGTATGGCCGCTATCGTATCTATAACTGCTTGCGGTTTCAGCGTCGTATACTGCGAAACGACTACCGCTTTGCGCTGCTATAAACCTCGCGTTGGTAGAAAACGAAACAAACTGTGCATCGTCGAGCCTGAGCGTGGCTGCGGGAATGAGCTTCACGCCAGGATTCCTCCTAAGCGCCTTGGTCGGGTCACGCAATACGTAAATTTTTTGATCAGCAGCCGCGCCGGCAACGACGTACCATTTGTTCTCGAACCGAGCAATATCAATCAGATAGCGCGAGTTAACCGGAAAGTCTAAAAGGGTAAAAGCTTCATTATTCTCCAGCATACGCACGAGAACCCGACCCTCAGCCGCACCTGCAGATGTTATATAGAGAAGAACATCGTCACCGTGAGGCTGGAACTGCAAAACATCGCCCAGGACAACAGTAGCTGTTCTTGTTTGGAGCTCTGCGGATTTTAGAGTTTTTGTTGTTTGATCATGTAAATAATACCGGTCAAAACGTTTGTCACGCAAAGCAATACCAGTAAAATTATGGTCCGCAAACAACCTTGTGAGGTTCGAACTCAGAGCAGGCTCTTCCCGATCAACTAGCACAAACTCCGAGCCCTGTTCGAAGCTATGCTTGAGCACAACATGGCGATTGTTGCTGGACCACTCAACGGTTTGAATATCATGCCTGTCGCCGGCTTGATTGAACAAATTAGGCGGCAAAGCGAGGGTCACCGAACTTGCAATTTCGCTGTTCAAGTCCACTAGCGAGAAAGTAAAGGGCGCATTTGGTTCACGCACTACCAGCCACCGGCGATCAGGGCTCTGACTGGCAAAACCTGGAGCTGAAGCATAAAGCTGTACTTCTTTCGTAACCAGCTCCTCAGGAAAAAGAAACGGATAAACGAAACGCTCTATCTTACCCCCCATTAGCGTGAACTGCCGCTGCCAAGTCCTGTAGCCGGCACGCCTCAATTCGAGCGTGTAGTGGTTGGCTGGCAAAATGAGGCGGCGGTCAGTTGTGCCTTTTAGCTGGCCGTTAATATAAACTTCTGCCGCTTCGGGATGTGCGTCAACAAAAACTATACCGTTCTGCGTAATGTCGCCTGTTTGCAAGTTAAAGTTATAGCCATAGGCCTGGAATACCAGAAGCAGAGCCGTAACACTAATAACAAAGGCCATGAGAGCATAGCCTACGAATAACCGGATGCGATGTGCACGCTGCTTCTTTGGGTCTAAAAAATCCATAATATATGTTTCAAGGGTCTCTTACGTAGTATAGGCAACGAGGGACAGATGTCAAAAAGAGATGCCAGACTCTTGCAGAAGAGCGGGGTTTGGGTTTAAGATACAAGCAATAGCGCAAAAAACTATAGAGGGTAACACGTGGCCAGTCACCAAAATGTCATTGAGTTAAACGGCAATCGCTATGATGCATCGACCGGTCGGCTACTCAAGGACGAACATATAGCAGCCCAGCAACCAACACGAGCACACCAGCCCAAGCAAGTAAGCGGAGGGCATGCTATTGATGGCGTAAGCAGACGGAAGCATGCAGTTAACCAGTCCAACAAACCAATACACCAACCCGCGGCAGCTTCGCACTCGGTACATCACAAGACATCACGGTCCAAAACACTCATGCGAAAAGCGGTCCAAAAACCGACTCATTCGCATCATACAACACCAGCTCAGAGCGTAAAAAAGCAATCTCATAGCAGCGCAAAACCATTGCAGCACACTGCCGTAGGTGTTGATCCGCAGCGCATCAAACGCGCAGAACATGTGCCTAAGAGCAGCCTTATCAGTAAATTTGGTAGTGGTCGCGCCGGGTTTATTAAGCGTGTAGCGTCTTTAGAGGTTCGTCCAGCGCCAACAGACAATATGGCCGTACATAGTGTCAGCACCGCGATAGATACGGATATCGGCGCAGAGTCATTTGGTACTCTTGCTCCGTTCGATTTAGCGCTTAGTAATGCAAATGGGCACAAACAGAGCAAGCTTAAAAAACCATCCATCCGCCAGCAAGCCGCCCGAAAATTACGCGTCAGTCCAAAGGCCCTAAACATTGCTGCCGGCGTATTCGTAACCCTGTTTGTCGGCGGGCTTATCGCATATAGGAACATACCTCAGCTGGCTTTTAAAATAGCATCGGCGCGAGCAGGCATTAAGGCTACCTTGCCGTCTTACCAGCCCTCAGGGTTCTCAATGGCGGGACCGGTACAGTACAGCAGCGGAATTGTAAGCTTGAGTTATATGTCCAACTCTGATGACCGTAACTTCAGAGTTGTTCAAAAAAGTTCTGACTGGAATAGCCAGACGCTTTTAGAGAACTTCGTAGCAAGCCACGAACCCTATCAGACATTTCAAGACAGGGGCCGCACCATCTATATATATGATGGCAGCAACGCTACATGGGTGAGCGGCGGAATATGGTATCAGATCGAGGGCGAGTCCAACTTAAATAGCGACCAATTGCTGCGCATAGTATCCGGACTTTAACGTCCGTCATTGGCGGCTAAAATCTTTTTATCTTTAGCTCATGTAATAATTTGTTCAGTCTAAGCAAAGCCGTTGGTTGGTTTTGGTATTTACTGGTCCCGTCTGTTAGGCTAGAGAAGTTATGGCTACCGTGAGAACCAGATTTGCACCGAGCCCCACCGGATATCTTCATGTCGGCGGCATCCGTACCGCCGTCTTCGCATGGCTTTTAGCTCGTCAGTCAGGGGGCAAATTCGTACTGCGTCTCGAAGACACCGATAAAAAGCGCGAAGTAGAAGGCTCCGACAAACACCTAATAGAAAGTTTGCGCACACTGGGCCTTGAATATGACGAAGGTCCGGATATCGGTGGTCCCTACGGACCTTATCGGCAGAGTGAGCGCCTCGAAAGCTACAAACAATGGGCTATGAAGTTAATTAGGAGTGGAAGAGCCTATGCCGATCCTTATTCACAGGACGAAGTGCAGTCATTTCGTGAAGAGGCTCAGGCTAGCAGGAAGCCGTTCCTGTTCCGCAACCACCGACCCGAAAATATACCCGCCTGGGATGGTAGCCGCCCGTTGCGTTTTATGTCAGAACCCAGGGCTTACAAATGGCACGACGCCATAATGGGCGATCTGTCGACAGGACCAGAAGTCATAGATGATTTTATCCTCATAAAATCCGACGGATATCCTACATATAATTTTGCCCACGTTGTGGATGATGCCGAAATGGAAATAAGCCATATCATCAGAGGGCAAGAATTCATATCTAGCGTGCCTAACTATCTCAACCTCTATGAAGCCCTGGGCATAACACCGCCTGTCATGGCCACAGTGCCCCACATACTTGGGCCGGACGGTAATAAGAAGTTAAGCAAGCGCGACGGAGCTAAAGATGTATTGGATTACGTACGGGACGGGTTTATGCCAGAAGCTTTGGTTAATTTTATTGCCAGTCTAGGCTGGAATGATGGTACGGAACAAGAAATTTATTCTATAACGGAACTGATTGAGAAGTTCAGTCTTGATAGGGTACAAAGAAGCGGCGCGCGTTTTGACGAGCAGAGACTGCTTTGGATGAACGGCTACTATATACGGCAATTATCATTAGATGAACTCTATAAAAAATCCGAACCGTTTTGGCCAGACGAAGCCGCTGAGTATGATGAGTCATATAGAAAACAAGTCCTAGGTCTCGTCCAAGAACGGCTCAAGCATTTTTCGGAGTTGCCGGAACTGACACGTTTTTTCTTTGTCGATTTACCGGTTAATCTTGATCTTATAACAACACACAAGCAACTTAAGAAACTGGCCCCGGAGGAGCTTCAGAGATTGCTTTCAGTCACGCGCGCAATGCTTGAAGAAAGTGACTTCAGTAACAAAGATCTCACGGATCGTCTCAATAAAATGCTTGAAGACACTAATACTAAACCCGGCATTCTTTTCAGTCTCGTCCGTATCGCTACCACTCAGGCACCAGCCAGTCCGGGACTAGCTGAAACTTTGGCCGTGCTTGGCAAGGAAGTCAGCCTGCGGCGCATTAATCACACGCTGGAAGCACTAGCATCATAATCAAAACAGTCTTACAATAGGGTTATATGCAAGACGAAAATATGCCCCGGCAAGGGGAACCTGCTGGCAGCGCCAGTGAAATATTAAGTAAACCCGGGACAGACAGCAGCAAGGCTGATCACAGTTTAACGGAACGCATAAAGTCCAAACTGCAAGATGCATTAGTCCTGTTAAAGCGTAGACCTTATATTGCTATTGCAATTGTCGGCCTCCTGATAGGGGCGAGTATTGCCAGTTATTTTATGTTTTTCAAGGCAAAGCCGGCTCCACCAGCGCCAGCAATTGTCAAACAAGAAGAACCGCCGCCTGAGCCGCCCAAACCAACAACCGAAGCTTCTCGGCTCACCGGTATACAAGTTAAACCAGAACTAAACGCGTTGCCGGTTACTGGCGTAATGATAGAAAACAGCCCTGATGCCAGGCCTCAATCCGGTCTGAGCACCGCCGGTATAGTATTTGAGGCAATTGCAGAAGGCGGCATCACCCGCTTTTTGGCTTTGTATCTAGAAGATCAACCGGATTACATCGGTCCAGTACGGTCGGTGCGTCCGTACTTCCTGGACTTCCTGGTGCCGTTTGATGCAGCCCTAGCCCACGCGGGCGGTAGCGCAGAAGCGCTGGCTCAAGTTAGAAATGAGGGCATTAAAGATATAGACCACGGCGTCAACGGGGGTACGTATCAAAGGGTCACTAATCGCTTCGCACCACACAACCTGTATACCAGCCGCGCAAAATTGCTAGAGGCACACAATAGAAGAGGTTACACTACAAGCAACTTTACGAGTTGGCCGCGCAAAGAACAGGAGACTCCCCTAGAAACACCGACCGCAAAAACCATCGATTTTGCACTTTCCGGGCAGCTCTACAACACTCATTATGACTACGACAAAGCGACAAACAGCTACAAAAGGGTCATGGCAGGGAGACCTCATATTGACGAGAGATCGGGCGAACAAATCTCTCCCAAGGTCGTGATAGCCATCGTCACAAGCCGCAGTCAGAACGGTATCTATTCCGTCTACCAAGTGACTGGCTCGGGTACTGTCATTATTTTTCAGGACGGCGGAGTAATAGAGGGTACATGGGAAAAAGCCGATCGCAAAAGTCCTTACGTATTCAAAACACCAGACGGCCAGCCACTTAAGCTTAACCCGGGCCGAACTTGGGTAACGCTCGCAACACCCGGCAGCGTCCGGCATGCGCCCTAATGAGCCATGGATCACTTTAAAGCCCTACGCAATCAGGTACGCAACCTATTATTTATATCTATACTGAGCCTGTTTTTACTTATAGGAGCTCTCTCATGGGTTGCTCTAGCAATACTTGAGCTCCCTCTTGTGCCTGTTTTAGTAGCGATCGGAGTCGTCGGCAGTACAAGTATCATGGCTCTAGCTGTTGTGCTGGGCAAACGAGTCCTGGAGCCCGTCCGTTTCGTGTGGGAGGCCGTATTGCATGTATCGCCGGAACACATAGGTACAGCCGCACCCAATCTGGAAAAAGCCCGACTTGGACGAGAACTGATCACCAGCCTGGCTTTACAGGTCTACCAGCTTGCCAGCCAGACAAACTCTAAAGATCAGGTTTCGCACCGCAAAGAAGTTATCCAAGCTGCAAACATTGTAAGCCACCTGCCGTTGCCGCTTTTTGTGTTTAATAAAGAACAGCTAGTTACTAACGCCAGCGATGAGGGGCTAATTTACTGTGGCGTAAACAGTGCAGAGTTATTTGGCAAACCCTTGTATGAAAACTTAAAACTTGAATTCCCGAGCGAGCGAACATTAGAGGCGTGGATCAAAGAATGCCAGGATAGCAAAGTAACCGACACAGCTTACTGGGAACGGGTAAGGGTCAGGCTCAAAAACGATGAAAACAAATTTCACCAGTGCGATATGGCTGCATACTATAACCGGGACAATCCGAGCGGAACAGAGTTTATTGTCACGTTATTTGACCGCACCGCAAGGTATAACCAAGATGACCAGTCAATGGGTTTTGTCGCTCTGGCTGTACATGAACTAAGAACACCTCTTACTATACTTCGGGGTTATATTGAAGTTTTCGAGGAAGAGCTAGGCGATAAGCTAGACGACGAGCTAAAGGATTTCATGCACAAGATGCATGTTTCGGCTAATCAGCTTACAGCATTTGTTAACAACATTTTAAATGTCGCACGAATTGACGAAAACCAGCTGGTGCTGCAACTGGACGAACATGACTGGCAAGAAGTTCTTCAGCACGCCGTCAATGACATGTCACTAAAAGCCCAGGTTCACGGTAAATCCATAGAGTGCATAATTGCGCCAAATCTGCCCCCGGTTGCCGTTGACCGCGTCAGTATCTATGAAGTCATAAACAATCTTATTGATAATGCCATCAAGTACGGCGGCCAGAGTAAAGTCATACGCGTGGAATCCCATCTGGGCAAAGACGGCATGGTGGAAACGGTGGTTCAAGACGCCGGTGTAGGTATCCCCGAAAGCGTCTTGCCAAACCTCTTTGAAAAGTTTTATCGCAATCACCGTACCCGCTCCCAAATAGGAGGCACCGGTCTGGGCCTATACCTTAGCAAAGCCATCGTCTCGGCTCACGGAGGCCAGATATGGGCCAAATCGAAAGAAGGCCAGGGCAGTACTTTTGGCTTCAGCTTGCAGCAATATGCGCAGCTTGCCGACGAGCTGAAAAAGGGCAATAATAAGGACATCGTCCGAAGCGCCCATGGCTGGATTAAGAACCATTCCCTCTATCGGAGATAATTATGGAAGATACTCAAACACCTCAGGGCAAGACCATACTTTGCATCGAAGACGAACACTTCATAGGCGAGCTATATACCCGCGCACTAACTAAAGCCGGATACAGGGTCACGGTAATTATAGATGGGGAACAAGGCCTGGCCGAAGCCAAAACAGATAAATATGACATTATTCTGCTTGATATCATGGTCCCGACCATGACCGGTACTGAGATTTTGAAGCGACTGCGTGACCCGTCCGAGACGCCCAAACTGCATAGCAAAATAGTTATTACTACCAATCTTGAGCAAGATGAGGAGGGCCGGGCAGCCATTGAAAGCCAGGCCGACGGTTATGTCGTTAAGGCCGAGGTTACACCTAAACAACTCGTAGCTCTTCTCCAACAGCTCGAAACTTGATTAGCAGCGTTATAATAAAAGTGGCTATGGGCGTACTTCTTTAAAAGATTTTTACGCGCAAGCTTAACAAACTACTGCCTTCTGTTCTCGGCAATATAAAGCCACGGGCAGATGGCCCTAGCCACACCAGTGGCTTTCTATCTACCATCTTCTATCTACCATTTTCAATTAAAGGGAGTAGTTTGTTATGTATTATGAAAGCCCTGATGGCGTCAGTATCCATGACGGGTTCCCGAATCCGGCAGCAGATGCATCACTATCATCAATCGATTTAACCGCACTGCTTATCCCTAGCAGTCTGGCAACTTATCTGATGCGGTTGTCTGGCAACGAGTGGCAACACTTGGGGCTATTCGACGGCGACATACTAATAGTAGACCGGGCGCTTAATGCCAGAAAAAATGATTTGGTGATCTGGCATTGTGATGGCAGCTTTGTTATAAGCTACCGGTCAGATGTGCGCCGCGGCAGTGTAGTCTGGGGAGTAGTTACAGCAGCCATTCATCGCTATCGGGAGCACCGACGGTGAAGCGGCCTATTTTTGCTCTCATTGACTGCAATAACTTCTTCGTATCTTGCGAAAGGCTCTTCAGGCCCGATCTTGAGGGCAAACCGGTTGTGGTCATGTCCAGCAACGACGGCTGTGTGGTGGCGCGCTCCAATGAGGCGAAAGCGCTTGGCATACCAATGGGAGCCCCGGTTTTTAAGTACAGACACGTCTTTGAACGACAGGGTGTGGTTCGATTTTCCGCCAACTTCGAACTGTATGGGGATGTTTCCAGACGCATAGTAGAAGCTTTGACTACCGTTACTCCGCGTATTGAAATATATTCAGTGGATGAATCTTTTCTTGATCTAAGCGAGCTAGCTTTATCCGACTACGCAGAGTGGGGAACAGTGGTACGGCAGAGGCTTTGTGAGTGGACCGGCATACCGGTATCAGTAGGCATAGCTCCTTCTAAAACCTTAGCCAAACTGGCCAGCACCCGCGCCAAAAAAAGACCCGAACTAAACGGTATTTTAAGCTTGATGGACGACGCCGATCGTCAACCACACATGGAAGCGACGTCAGTAGACGATTTGTGGGGAATCGGCTGGCGGTTAGCTCCCAAAATACGGGCCGAAGGAATCACCAACGCCCATCAGTTATCGGTTTTGCGGCCGGGACTAGCCAAGCAGCTTATGGGCATACAGGGCCGGCGCCTGGTAGCCGAACTAAACGGTATTAGCTGCTATCCTCTGGAGAATGACCATATAGGCCAGCAGAGCATCGCACGTACCCGAACCTTTGGCCAGGATACCTCAGACTTTTACTCGATAGAGGCAGCCTTGGCCACCTTTGCAGCTAGGGCAGCTTTTACCTTAAGACGCAGCCGCCAACTAGCGAAACGGCTCGGTATTTTCCTGACCACCAACAAACATAAGCCCGGCTACCGACGCTGGAGCAGAGAGATTGAGTTTGATATGCCGACTGCTGACAGCGGACTGCTCATAAGCCAGGCTGCGCGTCTTTTAAAAGAACTGTACGGACCAGGGATTGAGTATCATCGGGCAGGAGTGTGTTTATATGATCTTACTACCGCCAAGCAGCTTCAGATAGATCTTTTAGGGACCGTAGACGTGTCAAGCCACCTGACTGCCCAATCACGCATGGAGGCTATTGATAAGCTTAACGAACGTTTTGGTCGTCAAACCATACGCTATGCTGCCGAGGTTTTAGGATCACAGTGGGAACCTAAAAACTCCTCGACTAGCCCCCGTTACACTACTCGCCTGGAGGAGTTACCGGTGGTTCGGGCCGCTTTTCGGGTACCCGCTCAGGTAAACCGCGCTCAGTTAGATAAAGAACCGTAGTCAGGAATATGAAACTGATCAGTATAAGAAGTACGTTGCCTACCGCTAAGTCATTACTGTTAGTAGCAACCAGTACAGTAACTGCACTAACGATAACCACCATCGCACCTACTGTCAGTCCCGCCATTAATTCCTTTACGTCTCGGAGAAATAAGGCGCCGGCTATAGTAAGAAGCGCGATCCCGAGCGCTAATTGGGCTCGAACCAGGTTCTTGCCTTCGTCTTCTTTGAGGGCGGCATTATAATCTTTCAGTTTTTCGTCATATTCTCGATGCTGGCGGTCACACGATGCATCGTCCTCATAATCATATCTTGATGAATAAGAAGAGCCGTATTGCCTATAACACGACGGGTAGGTCGGGTAGTTTGATGCAGCTGGCCTTGGGATTACGGTAACTACCGCGAAATACACAACTACCGGATATAATATGGCAATTGCCAAGCTGAGCAGTACGCGCATTGTTCTATCCATTGGTGCGCGCCTTTCTACTGACATGTACGGTGATAACTATTAAGACTGCGAAGGCAAGTATAACTGCAAGCAGGGCACCGCCCGAACCAAGCGTTTGAAAGGCCGGTCCCAGCGCCATCAATAAGAGGAAAAGACCGACGACCATTAAAAATTTACCGGTAACATTCTTTACAAATAAGCCTGCTATAAGAAGCATGATGGCGCTGATAAGGTGCGTTACAAGTACTTGATTGGCATACTCACTCTCTTCACCGAATAGGGCTATAGGCAATGCGTATAGACCGACCACGCCACAGTAACCCGCAGCAATAACAAGCGTAGAAAGCAAAACCTCTCTGAATTTCAGTAATGGTCCATTCTGGTGCGCACCGTCACGATGCCGCATGATGAGACGAATAATAAGCACGATTATCAGTACAGGTACCAGAAGGCTGATCAGGGAATAAAAGGCAATGCCTGCAAGTAACATTATGTCATCAGTATAAGTAATTGTCTCAAGCGGCACAATAGTTTTTATGCTTGGCCCTAGGCTGGTTAATTCTTATCTGTTATGCTACTATTTATCAGTTTTTAGAACCACTACCCGCGCTTTATGCGTCGATTATAGTCCGGCCCCTTCGTCTAGCGGTTTAGGATATCTGGTTCTCATCCAGAAGATCGCGGGTTCGAATCCCGCAGGGGTCACCAATGTAATAGCCTCACTGTAGAGTGGGGCTATTACATTAGCCAATCTTTAGAGATTGTGAGCCGCGAAGCGAGTATGGTAGAGCTCTGGGTTGCGCGCAGAAGTCGCTTCGAGCAGACCGAGCGAAAAAGGCTGGCCACCATCCTGTAGGAGCAGCAAGAAAATACTTGAGTTATGCAACTCATGCACTTTCTTGTCTCGGCAAAATAGACCCTTTACCGTATACTAAACGTAAGCGTTACAGATTACGCGGTTTTTGCACGTGGTGGGAGCCGACCAGAAGTGAACAAACATACAATTAAAACAATAGCGCTCGACTTCCTTGCTTTTAAACCGTACCCGGAAAGGCGCGGACAAACGTGATGCAAAGTGTTGAGGACAATTACTATCGCTGGTACAACGGTGCAGTAACATTCCTGGGTTTTCTGTTCTTGGCTGGCAGTGCAGGTATCTGGATAACGCCGAGCTTGGCTGTCTTAAAAGATCATGGCTTTTCGATCATTACCGGCACCATAGGATTTGTGCAGGTTTTTTACGGCTTGTTTTTGTTCAGACGGGAAATGCGGCGCGGCAGCGCCTGGGCTGCCAGCCTAGGCTCTTCAATGCTTCTAATGCTTAACATCATAAATCTCATGCACAATACGGGCCAACTGCATTCTCCGTTTCTGATATTGTGGGCAGTACACTTGCTCATAAGCGGCATGTTCGGCTTATACGTGGTTGTCGGCACGAACTTTATTATCACCATCTACTTTATTTTGATCGCGACAGGAGAGGCCGGCACGAAGCAGCTGGAGCCTTTGACGGTAAGCGCTGTTATGGGAAGTTACGTTACCGGACTTATCAGCTATGTATTATGGCGCAGGCTGTACGTTGATCAGGAAAGCAGAAAGGTCCAGCAACTGACGGGTCAGCTCAAAAGCAAACAACAACAGGCAGAGATCCTCATACAGTCGATTACCGATGGTATGATCGTAATTACAACCGACGGCAAAATCAGTCTTATGAATCCTGCGGCTGCCAAAATGACACAGTGGGGCGTCGACGAAGCGGTAGGTATCGACGCACGGCTGGTCGTGAAGCTTCTGCACGAAGACGGCCACGAACTGTCCAAGGACAACAACCCTTTATACAAAGTTTTTGCAGAATCCAAGACCGTGGATGCAACCATGCAGTTGATTGGCCGAGAAGGCAAGACAATAATCGTTTCTATTATTGTTTCACCGGTAATCGCACCTAAAACCAATACCATAAGCGGAGCCGTGGCTGTATTGCGAGACATTAGCGTGACTCGTGCCGAAGAAAAACGCCGAGCCGATTTCATAAGTACAGCAAGTCATGAAATGCGCACTCCCGTTGCAGCCATAGAAGGCTATCTTGCCTTGGCGCTTAATGACAAAGTATCTAATATTGACAGCAAAGCACGGGGGTTTTTGGAAAAGGCCCACGCCTCAACACAGCACCTAGGCAAACTCTTTCAGGACCTTTTGACCAGTGCCAGAGCAGAGGATGGCCGCCTGGTCAGTAATCCTGTGGTCGTAGAAATGGGTAGCTACCTAGAACAGCTTACTGACTCATTGCGCTTTGCGGCTGAGAAAAAGGGCCTGCTGATGGACTTCGTAATCGGGAGCGAAGACCAAAGCGGAGGCGGCAAAGTCATTAAGCCCCTATACTATGCCCACGTAGACCCCGACCGTATACGTGAAGTTATCACCAACGTATTCGATAATGCCGTAAAATACACGGAAAATGGCAAGATCTCAATTGGCTTAACGGGCAACAAAGAAGTCATACAGCTGGACGTAAAGGATACTGGTCCAGGCATCCCGTCCGACGACATTCCTCATCTTTTCCAAAAGTTCTACAGAGTAGACAACTCCGTAACCCGTACGATCGGCGGTACCGGTCTTGGTCTGTTCATTTGCCGTAAGATCGTAGAGCTGTACTCGGGCCGGATTTGGGTCGAAAGCAAGCTGGGCCAGGGCAGCACATTTTACATAAACATACCCAGATTGAGTCCGGAAAAGGCGGCCGAATTGCAAGCAGCCGAAGCTTCACAAGGTCCGGCCTTTACGACTCCGGCAGGGTAGCGTATCAGTAGACTAATGCCTCGGCGTTCTGTACAATACAAGGTAACATAAGCATTAAAAGGCAAGTGCAAAGGAAGCGTTCCCCATGGCAAAAATTATGCTCGTCGAAGACGACAATAACTTGCGCGAAATTTATGAAGCGCGTCTTCTGGCAGAAGGTTATGAAATCGTATCCGCAAAGGACGGTGAGGAAGCTCTCGCATTGGCAGTCAAAGAACGCCCGGACCTTATTATTTCTGACGTGATGATGCCTAAGATCAGCGGTTTCGACATGCTAGATATACTTCGCAGTACGCCGGAGACAAAAGAAACTAAAGTAATAATGATGACCGCTCTTTCTCAGGCCGAAGATAAGACTCGTGCAGACAAACTGGGCGCCGACCGTTATCTCGTTAAATCTCAAGTAACACTTGAAGATGTCGCTAAAGTAGCTCGGGAAGTACTGCAGGGCAAAACAGAAAGTGAATCATCCGCTCCGGAGCCTACGGAGCCGACCGAACCGCCAGCCGAACCACCCACGCCTACGGCTCCATCAGAGCCTACCGAACCACCTGCACCCGCGGCTCCTTCAAGTCCCGCTCCTGAACCGCCAGCAGCTGATGATAGCATAGACTCAAGCGCAGCCCAGGCTGCTGTTGCGGCACCAGACGATGGCCAAGCACAGACACCGCCACCAGCGGCAACAACATTAACATCGTCGTCTGATTCTGCTACAGCTACTGATGCACCGAGCAAAACGGCAATAGATCCGGAGCTTGCTCAGTCACTCGCTTCGGAAGAAGCAGCGGTCAATGCCCAAATTAATGATTTTGTCGCTAAGCAGCCAAGCGAACCTGCAGCGCCAGTAGTCAAGGAGCCAGCTCAGACGACCTCAGCTGCGCCCGCACCGGAGCAGGGACCGACAAGCGAAAAAATAGAAGTCAAACAACCTCCTGCTACTGATGCAACCAACCAAGCTGCCCATACGGCTGAAAAACTTACTGATGCCGTAAATAATCTCCTCACCGACCAGAAGAGCGGAGCCAAGGGCAAGCATGCGCCCATATCTACAGCCTCGCAAGATTCAAATGACGGTGATAACGCCTCAACTCACAAAAGAATCATTCAACCCATAAATGACCCCACGACAAAACCAGACCTTAATGCTTTGTTAGAAAAAGAGGACCAGCCACCTACATCAGCCCCACCAGCCACTAGTGTTGTAAGCCCCGGTGGTCAGACAGTCACACCGGCTGCTCCCGGTGTACCCCCCGATCCCACGACACCCGGCAACGTCATACAGCCAGGTGGGCATGATCCAAATTCCATAGCCCTCTAGCATCTCTTTGTTAGACTTACAGTATGCGTATTAATGTGTTTTTGGCTAGCGCCACGAGACTGAGCCGCAGGGCGGCTGATACTGCCATAAGGGCCGGTAGAGTCAGTATCAACGGACAGACGGCACAGCTGGGACTTGAGGTAGGGCCAAAAGACATAGTTAAGCTTGATGGCAGAATAATTGACACAGGTAATAAGCCAGTCCGTACCGTTATGCTTAATAAGCCTGCTGGCTTCGTGTGCTCTAGAGACGGGCAGGGTAGTAAAACTATCTATGATATCTTGCCGGCCGAGCTACATCATCTTAAGCCCGTAGGGCGTCTTGACAAGGATTCGTCAGGTCTGATCCTGCTGACCAACGATGGCCAGCTAGCTAATTTCTTAACCCATCCTAGGCATCAAAAGAAAAAAATATACAACGTTACTCTAAACAAAGCACTAGCGGCACCGGACGAGATGTATATAAATAAAGGTGTAAAACTGGAAGACGGCATAAGCAAACTTGGCCTCGCCCCGCTGGATAAACAACGAACTTTGTGGCAGATAAGTATGAGTGAAGGCCGAAACCGTCAGATTAGACGCACTTTCGAAAGTCTAGGGTATAAAGTCATCGGGCTTCACCGCAGCTATTTTGGTCCATACAAACTTGACGCTCTAAAGACAGGCGATTGGCAAGACTGCCAAAAAATGCTATAATATATCCATTACATGGAGTTTTGACATGTCCGAATCAAGCCGCCAGGGGCCAGAGATATTTGATGTATCCAGCATTTTCCCAACTGACAAATTGGCGGTTGATGCTATGGAGGAAAGGATCAGGACAGCACATCACTACCGTGAAGTCGGCCTCCAGTGGACCTTGGATGAATTTGTCGAAGAACAACTGCAAAGAGAAAACCCCCATATTTATGATAGCCTTTATGCGCTAGCTCATCTCGCACAGAGACAAGTGGAGCAAGAAGGTGATCCGGAGTGGGGCCCGCGAGCCCAGGCCGTGATCGTCGGAGGCGGTTTGGCTTATGCCGGAGCTCGACTGACCTTAGGTTATAAAATGCGGAGGCTGGGGCGTGAAATGAGCAAGGCCCACAACCTATGGGCGCCCACCTTTGTCGACGAGAACCCAACATGGGCAGATGAAGCCATGAGGCTGGGCAGAGAAGCTTATCTTAGGGACATACACTTGCAAAAACTCTTGGCGACCTTTGCTCCAAGGTTAATCATGAAGTCCGAGATGGAATACTGCGAAAACGCGGCCGGGTTCGTTAAGCTGGGTGTCGGCGTAGCCCAACTTGCCTCCTTGCCACAGACAGATCTAAACGCGGAACATCTTCAAGAATTCGAGGAGATAGCCGGGCCTTCGCTTGACGAAATGGATTACATGGAAAAAGGCGGTGACATTCCTCCTCCTCGGCAGTAGCGTGTCATAATAAAGATCAATATATGAAAAAACTACCGATCGTAGCTATAGTTGGGCGAGCAAACGTAGGCAAATCAAGCCTGTTTAATGCTATATTGGATCGCCGTGAGGCTATAGTTGCCCGCGAAGCCGGTACGACCCGTGACAGCATCACAGCCAAGGCCGAATACCGAGGCCAGAATTTCTGGCTGGTTGATACTGCCGGGATGAAAGACCCGGAAGATGAATTTGAATTTACTATTCAGGAACAGATTCTTCAGGCGGCTGATAGCGCCGACGTTATCTGGGTTGTGATTGAAGCCTCTGTACCGATAAGCGAAGAGGACCGTCGTGTCGCCAAACTAGCCCTAAAAACCCGCAAGCCGGTCTTTTTGGTTGTTAATAAAGCTGATAAGAAGCCCGGGGCGGTTCCGGAAGATTACCTGCGGTTAGCAATCAAGGACATCTTCCTGACTAGCGCCACTCAGCACCGTGGTATTGAAGAGGTTTTAGACAGTTTAATTGACGTTATCCCTCGAGTAACTCAGCCAGAAGACGATCAACGTATACATTTGGCTTTGCTTGGCAGGCCCAATGTAGGAAAGTCCTCTTTATTTAATGCTTTGGCCAAAAAACAACAAGCCGTAGTGGCCGATAAAGCCGGCACTACTAGGGACATCAACCGTGCCCGCGTGCGCTTTGAGGGCCACGAAATTGAGCTTATGGATACGGCAGGCATTAGACGCAGCGGGAAAATAGAAAAGGGCATAGAGCGATTCAGCGTCCTGAGGGCCCTAAGCGCAATAGAACAGGCCGACGTCTGCCTGTTGCTGATGGATGCCAACGAGCTGAATGTAGCCCTGGACCAGAAAATAGCCGGGATGATCAAAGAAGCGGGCAAGGGTTTAATTCTCGTCGTAAGCAAATGGGATAGACTTGATAAAGACGCGTACACCAGAGACCAATTAGCACCGCAAATCGCCCATACGTATGATTTCGTTCCCTGGGCACCGCTTATTTTTACCAGCTCCGAAACGGGCCAGAACGTCACCAAATTGTTTGAACTAGTGCTGAATATCTGTAAAGAACGCCAAAAGCACCTTAAAACTACCGAGCTTAACCGCTGGCTCAAAGAGATAACCGACCGCCACCCGCCAGCCGGGTTAAAGAACCGGATGCCAAAGTTAAATTACATCGTGCAGGAAAGCGATAACCCCACCAATTTCAAGGTCTACGGCTCGCATACCAAGTTTCTCCACTGGAGCTACAAAAGGTTCATGGAGCGCTCGCTGCGTGAACGCCATGGATTTACGGGCACGCCGATTAAGTTTTGGTTCTTCGAGAAACACACTCCTCATAAGCACGGCACGAAACCGGAACGGTAATATCAAGCGGTTTTCATTTACCGCCTCTGTCAGCTAAACTGAATATCAATATGGGATTATTTCAGAAAAAACCACTAGCTAGCAGCAGCGCGCCGCTGTACACGCTGGGCATGAATCAAACGATACTTATTGTCGGACTTGGCAATGTAGGTAAGAAATATGTACCCACCAGGCACAACGTAGGTTTTATTTGCCTGGAAGCGTTTGCAGAAGCCCACCAGTTTGATAACTGGGTAGAGAAAAAGGACTTAAAAAGCCTGCTCAGCTCAAAAGTGCTTGGTGATACGCGAGTTATCTTGTGCAAGCCAGCTACCATGATGAATTTGAGCGGCGAGGCCGTCAGCGCAGTAAGCCGCTTCTACCGCATCCCAGCTGAAAACACCTTGACCGTACATGATGAGATCGATATACCGTTCGGTCAAATCCGCACCCGCCAAGGTGGCGGCAGCGCCGGCCACAATGGCATCAAATCGTTGATTCAGCATATAGGTGATACCTTTGGGCGTGTTCGCATAGGTATCCAGCCTGACGAGCCACAAAAGGCCGATACGGCTGATTTTGTCTTGTCACCGTTCAGTAAGTCAGAGCAAGTGCATTTGCCAGCTCTTAAAAAAGAAACTACGAGTATCATCACGGAGTATGTGTACGGGAAAGAATTAGTTCCTGAGACCCGCACATTTATTCTTTGATCAACGTGCTAGCTTTGTGAGTAATAAAAAGACCTCCAGAGGGGGTGGGCACCGCTGGAGGTCTTTTCACCCTTCAAGCCCACCAGCGAAGCATCAGCGACTATAAGTATATGTGCCGTGCCAGTCAAAAGACTATCTTTCGGACTCGCTTTGAAGTACATTGGTTGCCACAAAGGACAACGAATGTGGTGTCTTAAAGGGGTTAGTCTGTTTTAGAGCGCATTCGGCTCCCGAAGGAACCAGCGCCTTTAGAGAAAGTGGAGGGTAACAACTTGTCTATGGCACGCTCTAAAACAATCTAACGTTATCCGCTTTACAGCGGATGTTAGAATTGGGGGTATAAAGTGCATAAGCCGGAATAATTCCGCTTACGGATTGCAATTTTAGCAAATATGTTTCATTATGTCAATACCTTTTAACATTCTATGATAAATGTCAAGAAGCTTACGCTAAAAGACCCTGATTTTCCAGAGGTACTTCGAAATATCCCCAGTCCGCCTAAGCAGCTATATATACTGGGCGATCTATCGCCGCTAATGGCACGGTGTCGAATGGCCGTAGTGGGGAGCCGGCACGTTTCACCTTATGGAAGACAAGTAACAACCACTCTTGTCGAGGAAGCGGCTAGACAAGGTGTTGTTATTGTAAGCGGCCTGGCACTCGGTGTTGACGGCATAGCCCATACGGCAGCTCTTAGAGCAGGAGGCACAACGATGGCAGTACTGCCTTGCGGCTTGGACAAGATATACCCCTCGAGTAATGCGCAGTTAGCCAAGACAATAATCGAAAAGGGAGGGGCACTTATTAGTGAATATCCTCCGCAGACACCGGCCTACAAACAACACTTTATCGCACGCAACCGGCTAGTATCAGGCATCAGTGACGGAATCCTCATTACCGAAGCTGCTCGTCAAAGCGGGACCTCTCATACCGCCCGCTTCGCACTAGAACAGGGCAGAACAGTTATGGCGGTGCCCGGAAATATTACGAGCCAATTCAGCGAAGGTACCAACAATTTTATTAAACAAGGTGCGCTGCCGGTAACAGAGACGACTGACATACTCTTCGCGCTTGGCGTAAGTAGTGACGGCAACATGCAGCAAAGCCTCGTAGGCTCCACAAAGGAACAAACAATTATACTGGGACTACTCGTAAGCGGCATTTCCAACGGTAGTGAACTTCTTAGAAAAAGCGCACTTGATACTTCGATTTTCAATCAATCGCTAACCATGCTTGAATTAGACGGCAGAATCAGACCGCTGGGTGCGGACCATTGGGGACTACGCTAAACCCAAAAAGTTGCTTTTACTTTTAAAGTGTCGTAATCTGACTTGCTGTTTAATGTTAAACGGATAAACTTAAGCTCATATGCCAAAAAACTTAGTCATCGTCGAGAGCCCGGCCAAAGGGAAAACCATCGAGAAGTATCTCGGGAAAGACTTCGTAGTTAAGAGTAGTTTCGGACATATTCGTGATTTGCCTAAAAAAGGTCTAAATATAGATGTAGAGAAAAACTTCACCCCGCATTATGAAGTTGCTGCCGACAAATCAAAAACCGTTGCCGATCTCAAGAAGGCCGCCGACAAAGCTGACGCGGTCTGGTTAGCAAGCGATGAGGACCGGGAAGGAGAGGCTATAGCCTGGCACCTGTGCAAGGCCTTGAAGTTGGATGAGACAAAGACAAAGCGAATCGTCTTCCATGAAATTACCAAACCAGCCATTGAGCGCGCCATTGCTAATCCCCGCACCGTTGACGTCCATCTGGTTAACGCCCAACAGGCACGCCGCATACTAGACCGTCTGGTGGGGTACGAGCTATCGCCCGTACTCTGGAAAAAGGTCCGGCCAGGCTTAAGCGCCGGGCGCGTTCAGTCCGTAGCCGTTAGATTGATTGTCGAGCGAGAGCGTGAAATAAATGCCTTCTCGCCGGAGACCAGTTACAAGGTTGAGGCAATTTTTGCGGCGGGCAAGGACAGTTTGCCAGCTGTACTTGTCAACAAACTATCTGACGAACAAGTAGCACGAGACTTCCTGACCGCCTGTCAAGGTGCTCAATACACAATTGAAGACATGCAGACTAAACCAGGCAGCCGCAGTCCAGGCGCACCCTTCACGACAAGCACCTTGCAGCAAGAAGCCGCCCGCCGTCTCGGGTTCAGCGTAAAACAAACGATGATGCTCGCCCAGCGCCTGTACGAACACGGCCATATTACCTACATGCGTACGGACAGCACTACACTTTCGGCCTTTGCTATTAAAGCCGCCGAGGAATTTATCAAGAAGGAATATGGTGACCGATATCATAAGCTTCGCCAGTATAAGACAAAAAGCAGTGGCGCACAGGAAGCTCATGAGGCAATTCGGCCGACAGACATATCACGCGAGTCCGCCGGGGAAGACCAACAGCAGGAGAAACTTTACCAACTCATAAGGCGACGAGCACTGGCGAGTCAGATGTCGCCCGCCGAAGTCGACCGCACAGAAGTGACCATCGGCGTAGATAAGCGGCCGGAGAAGTTCCAAGCCAAAGGTGAAGTCCTTAAATTCGACGGCTTTCTCAAAGTGTACGGTGGAGGCAAAGACGACATTATCCTGCCTTCGGTTACAGTAGGCCAGAAGCTAGATCTGAAGCAGATGGACGCCCTGCAGAGCTTCACCAAACCGCCCGCCCGCTACTCCGAGGCCAGTTTGGTCCGCAAGCTTGAAGAGCTGGGAATCGGCCGTCCCAGTACTTATGCCCCCACCATATCCACAATTCAAACCCGTGGTTATGTCGAGAAGAAAGACATCGATGGGCAACCGCGAGATGTCAAGAAGCTGACACTAACCGCGAGTGGCATAGAGGAAACGACCGACCATACAATTACCGGTGCCGACAAGAACAAGCTTATCCCAACCCCTTTAGCAGACGTAACAACCGACTTCCTGGTAAAACATTTTGGCTCAATCGTGGATTATGACTTTACCGCTCATGTCGAAGAAGATTTCGATGCCATCGCCGAAGGCAAGCAGGAATGGCAAAAGATGATAAAAGGTTTTTACGAAGACTTCCACCCTATGGTCAAGGATTCCGAGCTCGTTTCGCGCGAAGAAAGCACTCAAACCAGGGAGCTCGGCACCGATCCCAAGAGCGGCAAGCCTATTTTAGCCCGCTATGGCCGCTATGGGCCCATGCTGCAGAGAGGCCAGACTGAATCTGAAGACAAACCAGACTTTGCGCCACTTCCGACAGGAGTTGCTCTTGAGGCGGTTACTCTTGAACAAGCATTAGAAATGTTTAAGCTGCCACGGTTAGTCGGGAAAACAGAAGACGGGCAAGAGATTAGAAGCAATATCGGCCGATTCGGACCCTACATCCAGGTTGGTAAACTGTTTATCTCCATTAAACCGCACGATCCTATGAAAATTACAGAAGAAGAGGCAAGGGAGTTGCACGCCGCCAAGCTAGAACAAGAGGCCAAAAAGCATATTAACGAATTCCAGTCGGGAATAAAGATATTAAACGGTCCTTACGGTCCTTATGTAACTGACGGTAAGAAAAATGCCCGTATCAGTAAGACAGTCGACCCCGCTACACTCACCGAGAAACAAGCCAAGGAGCTCCTTGACAAAGCGCCCACCAAAAAACGACGCTTTCCGAAACGTGCCAAAAAGTAACCCCCGATCGTATACCATCTAGATGAGATTGCTAGTTTAGTAATTATATGTTAAAGTAAGTTTAATGAAAGCTTCGGCCCTTGTTCCTCTAGATAAAATCGGGGAAGTTACTGATAGAATCATCATCGATCCTGAACAGCTAGCTATGCCGGACTGGATGCCAGCGCATACCATGCAGCTTGATGTTAAGCGCATGGAAAGCATCGCCCATTGGGGCGGATTCGGTTCGATAGCTATTGTCGGTTACTACGGTGATATGAGCAGCTTTACGCCTAGCATTGCCGGGATGGACGGCCAGGGAAACGCGGTTGCCGCCAATCAAGTGACGGCGAAAAAGGCCGACTTGGCTACACATGAATTAACCGATAATTCTGATATCACGCTCAAAACATTAGACTACGACAGACCAGACGTGACTGTTCGCATCAACCAGGCAGAGATCGATCAACATGTCGCTAACGCCAACGGAAACTTAAGGGATGTCGAGCTGCGCGCCCGGCATATGAACAAAGGACTAAGGCGCGAGCTGTCGGAAGCCGTACTGGGCAACGAACTGACACCACTTAAAATTATGCTTGGTGCAGTGCCTTCTTTAATTGTTGCAGCCCATCAGCTACTTGACGGGAGCCCCGGTTTTGATACCGCCGATGCCGCGCAACGCTACGCCAACGGTGTTGCATTCTATCTTATGTCGTCCGCCTACCTTGACAAGTTTGCCTATGGCCACGATCTGCGTGACAGAAAGTGGTCAGTTTTGCCGGGAATAGGAGTGCCTTTAGATAGGGTTGCTATTGCCCAGGCTCAAATTCATCGCGGAAAGTTGCTTAAACCCGCAACTTCTCAAGATTAGCATCAGCCTAGCTACTGGACATATTAATCTCAGCCCTATCTGATAATCTGATGCCCGCCGGCACTGCTTAGACGTGTGTTAAGCTTACGTATTTTAGTTAAAGAAAAGCTTTATCCACATGTTGCACGGATAGCAAGTTGTTTTATGGTGATATTTGTACACCATGTATTCAGCATTACCGTCCATTTAGTGCTACAATATAAGTATCCCGAGTCGGAGTAAAAAGATTGACTTTTAAAAGCGATTGTTTTACAATAATAGAAACTTACCTCTTAAAGCAAGGAAAAGCTGCCATTTATGACTGACACTACCAAAAAGATTGATGTTGAAAAGGTTATCAATGCCATCCTCGGCACCATTGAGCGAGAACGAGAGCGCGAAATTATAGCACGACGCTATGGACTTTTTGACCGCAAGGAAACACTTGAACAGATAGGTGAGCTTCTTGGGATTACACGTGAGCGCGTACGGCAGCTGGAAAAAGCAGTAGTAGCACGCCTAAAAGCCCAGGCAGACCAAAAACAGCTGCCATACATTGATGACGTGCAAGAAGTGTTTACCAACACTATTCATGAGCTAGGCAAAGTAGCTAGGGTTTCAGAAATTAGTGCTCGTCTTACCAAAGATAACAGCCGTATTGATCAAGCACGTGTTTCTTTTCTGGCTCAGCTATCGCCCAAACTAGCGGTTATCGAGGAAAGTGACCATTTTCACTTATCTGTTGCTATCAAGGAACATCACGACGAAAAGACTATCAAGGACCTGGTAGGGAAGATTATCAACTCCTTAAAGAAAATCGGCGCTCCAGTTGAAATAGAAAAAATTGCAGCTGAGACAGGACACAAGGACCCAAAGCACACAGAGGCGCTCGCCAGCATTTCCAAGCATTTAGCCACACTCAACAAGAGGTGGGGCCTTGTTAAGTGGCCTATGGTCAACCCAAAAAATATCCGTGACAAGATTTACGTTATCCTTCACGAAAGTGGCAAGCACATGCACTTCAACGAAATTGCCGAAGCTATCAAGGGCTCCGACTTTAAGCGTAAAGACGTTACGACTCAAGCGATTCATAACGAACTTATCAAAGACAAGCGCTTCGTACTGATCGGACGGGGTATATACGCCCTTAAAGAATGGGGGTATCAAAAGGGAACCGTAGCAGATGTTATTACGAATATCCTCAAGAAGGCTAATCAGCCCTTGCACCGCGATGAGATAGTCAAAGAGGTACTTAAGTGGCGCCAAGTCAAAGAAACGACCATTCTGTTAAACTTGCAGGGCAAGCCGCAGTTTAAGCGCGTTGCTAAGGCAACTTATACTCTCGCCGAATAAAAATGAAGTTGACCAGCTTATCACAATTAGAGGGTGCGCAAGAGCTGCATGTCTATTCCACCATCGCATCGGCAGATGCAGCCTCAGTACGGCGCTTTGTGGCCGCCCTGGCTGACAAAGAGCGAGAGCCGACCCTGTGCATGCATGCCTCCAGGTTAGCTGTTGACAGGGCTTTTGTTGTCGGCTACGGCGAAACGGTAGAATTCCACAAAGTCGAACGGCTTCAAGAGGAACCACTACCCCGGCTATTGTGGTTGTGGTACGAGGCAGGGAAAGACGGCCGCGTAGTAATGGACTTCGCCGATCCCCCGGACAGCCACACTACTGGAATTGCAGCCAGTGTTCGGCTGCATGACGGCCAGTTGAAGTTTGAGGCGCCCTATGCAGGCATAGCCGGACTTCCGGAAGAAAGCGCTGCACAGTTCAACGCACTGAACTTCCAAATCCAGCAGGGCACAGACCTACAGCCTGATGGTCGGCCGATTGAGCTTACAAAGCAACTTAATGAAGCCTCATTCAGAGGGCCTTTGACGTTGGCCCGAATAGCTCTACCACAACTTGTAGCTTAAGTGTATTTATCAGAACTGAACATTTTGCGAACATAGAGTAAGTGATGTATATTGCGCGGGTTAAAGCAGCAACAAATACTAGCGTTTGCCGCCCAACAGTAAGGTCAGGGCATATGAAAAAGAAACATGAGCACATTACCAGAACAGAACTACAAAACATAGGCTTCAAAACAAGCAGGAGGAGAGCGCCAAACCGCAACATAGACATGATGTCGTACAATGTATATTTTACGACTCTTTATAGTTGTTAAAAGACATATAAAGCCTCGTAGCCTGCAGGGGAGAGTTTTAATGAGACTTGTCCAAATTATTAATGAGGCTTGTGTGTTTACTGCTCACGACACGACCATTCAGTGCTTAAAGGTTGAGCTTGCGTACAAGCCACCGGCGACTTATGTAGACTTTTCCACAAGCGCCCGTGAAAACATTTGCTTTTTAGGTCGTTAAATTATGAAAATATACTTTGCCCTACTAAGCACCTCCCTATACTGTTTTTTTGACAATCCCCTGCTTTTGTATAATTGTATAGTTTTTCTAGCTAATGTTAGAATTCTCACATATGTACAAAATACGAACACCAAGGGGGAGAGTGGGGTCGGTTTCGGTAACAACCCCTTATCTTTTGCTTACCTGGAGCAAAGCACAACTCTTACTTGTAAAAGGCCTTCTCTTCGATTCTAACGTCAATATATGATGAACGAACCCTGCCCTCTGCTTGTAGACGTTCTTTAACAGCCATAAACACACCCGCCTGAACACGGGCGTCACCCGTCATGTTAAATTTAACAAAGTACTGTTCCCCTTCTGGGAAAATATACAGTTCATTAGCCACCCTAGGTAAGCCAAGACTCTTGATAGCCATACCTTTAGCTCGCAGCTGGAATGTTACATCTCTGATAAACTCAACATCTT
>CBKXXB010000005.1:0-36328 GCA_966685145.1 uncultured bacterium
CTGATGTTGTGCCGCAGTTTACGTATTCGCCGGAAGGGTTGTTTGAGGTTTCCATATTGCCTCATGAGCAAGACGGTCCTGATACGATCCAGAGTAGATCCCTGGGAGCAATGGAGGCTAGCCCGGGGGCGGAAATCAGTACAGCCGGTTCAGGCTTAGTGCGCGTAACCGTTGACGTAGAGGCAGCGCTTGGTCGCAGCTTTAATAAGCAGGGCGAGCCTGATTTAGTCCGGTTTCTTGCTGCCTTTAAGGGTCTTACGCATTGTTATCCTGATGATGGTGTGGACAGAATTGTAGGGCTTGAAGTCATGACTGATATGGGAGCCAAAGTAAGCGTGTATGTCCACCTGCAAAGATATCTTAACGCGCAAGGCATGGATGAGGAAACGGGTCGGGATATCATCATGGCCATGGCGCAACCGTTTGGTCATGACTATATAAGGAAATCGGTCAGAGATTTTGCATATACACGTATACACAATGGGGACTCGGTGGCGAGTGGCTACGATGACTTTGTTTCTGCCAGAACTGACAATTTCGATCTGCATGATGCCGAAGAAAAGGAGACGGAGTTTCTGGAAAGAGCCGGAAGAGTCAAATGGCGCAAACCAGACTTTACTGCGCACGGTGATTGCTCATGCCTAGGTGTAAACAGTAATAACCGCAGACATTCCCTGCTTTCTTCAGCACCCAGGTTGTATGAGCTGTCGCCGCATAATGTAGACACCGCCCGGCAGTCGCTCGCGCTGGTCCTGGGCCTGGGAGCTTTGAGCTACCATGCCGCTATGTACGAAGGCCAGGAAGACGTCTTTACCCACGCTGAGTGGGGTGAGCCGGAGTCTTATCCTAAACCCGATTACTGGCACTAGGTAGCACCGAGATTTATCATACTTGCGTGTAGCTGGAAAATGAGAGAAACTTATTTGAAATGGGAGATGGTAGCACAAATCCGGAATCTCTAAACGGCCAGAATGTACACGATAGATTGCCGATGACCAGGCCCGCCGAATGTTTAGGCAGCAATTGTACAAGCATTGCTAGGAGAACCTGCGAGGCGAGGTGGCAGCTGCTTGAAGTTAACGGAGTACCGGTAGAAAACGAAACCATTCCTTTAGTAGAAGATCCAAAGTATGCATGGTACGGCTTTGTTTGCATGGGTGGTGTAAATGCGATTGTGCGTAAGGTAACTATACAGGCAGTTTGTGGGCCAGTAAGTACTCAGGAACTGGCAGCGCAGCTTGGTCGCTTTAAACCCCCTTTCAGATTTCCTATAGACACCTAACGTTTATGGGATAATAAGTTTATGGACAGGTCTGAGCTGTACGGCATATACGACAGTGGGTACGCTATGACTGAAGAAGGCGAAACCGTCGTCGTGACGGACTGTATTACTTTTGTAGCCGGTGTTGAGCCCGGTGAAATCATTGGCACCGGGCAGGTAGATGAAGAGGGTTATATGATGATGCTCAATCTTAGAGTTGAGGAATATAGATTAATAGGAACTTGGGAAGAACGAGATCCGGATGATCAGATAGTCTACGGAGGCGATATTGAGCTGGGGTTAGACGACGACGGCAAGCTGGCGGGCATATGGTATATGCGTTCCCCGGGCGGCAGTGAGTCAGACGCAGCGTATGGTACATGGAATCTCGCCAAACGCCTGGGTAGCAAAGCCTTATCTGGCTAGTACTTTGTTTTGCTTACCCCGTCTCAGTTCGCTGCCGAGTACGTATTAACGATAAGCAATAAAAGCGGAGTTTTGCGGGTTTTCTCGCAGATGTAGCTACTAAAGCTCTTGTAATCTAATAAAACGTGATAGGCAACAGCAACAACCACTCAATAAAATCATCAACATGGCTGGCTCAGCCCGGCTTGGCGCATGTGGTGCAATTTTATAGCTCGGGACACGGATTAATCAGGAATTTGCTCCGTTATGTAGGCTCCGCAATCCAGGCCGGGAATGTATGCATTGTTGTTGCCACTGATGAACGCATCAAGAAACTTGACATGCAGCTTGCCGGAATTATCGATGTGGACGAAGCGAAGCGCACGAAGCAGTATATTACGCTTGATGCAGCGGAAGCTCTAGACGACTTTATGGTAGACGGCCTGCCCGATAAAAAGCTTTTTTATGAAACCATCGGCGCCCTTGTGGAGGAAGTGTCGAGGACTGGTCAACCTATCAGGATCTATGGAGAGATGGTGGCGCTGCTGTGGGGGCAGGGCAACAAAGAAGCGGTAATGCGGCTGGAAGAGCTATGGAATGAACTTGCCATAGATAATCCCTTCTCCCTGTACTGCGCCTATCCGGAACTGCACTTCATTATGGATCCGGATGTACGACACACGATTCAGGACTATCATATGCCACTGAACTACGGCGCTGCACAATCTTAGAGCTGTTATCGCGAGTGATGCGGGAATTTTCATAGTCGTATAGCCAGGATACCTTTAGTCTGGATACATGGGAGGAGCTATGAGGATAAACTGTAAAAGAACAAATTATCCAGTCATCACATACGGTATAGTCAAGCCGATGACGTGCGATATTTTGGCGCAACGACACTAATCGGTTTATGTAGTAACCCAAGCATAAAGCGAAGCAGTACTTCTTTTGATTAACTCCAAACCAAAACCATCGAGAGGACAACTTATTTTTATTATCCTTGAGCCCGATACCCGGCCAAATGTGTAGCAATTTATCATTTGACACACCAAACTGATAGTGTTAATATAGAAGAACTATTGTTCTTAATGAATCCGAGGTTTAGCTCACTACTCTGGCTTCATTTCAGCAAGCAGAGTACTAACTAAAACCAAGGATTCTTTTTATGTCTTATAGAACTTTTCGCGGCACAAGCCGCACAATGTCACCTCAACGTAACCGCCGAGGGTCTGGATCGTCATATGGCGGTACGCGCCGCTCGCGTCAGGCAACCGGTCAGTATATAGACCCAAGGCGCTTTGTCAGAAAGGCTACCATGGCCGATTTGCCGGAGTACGTTGCCAAGCACACATTCGAGGACTTTGACACCCATCAGTTAATTAAAAACAACTTGAAGACTAAGGGGTATCAAGTACCCTCACCGATTCAGGACCAGACTATTCCGCACGGACTTGCAGGCAAGGACATCATCGGACTGGCCAACACGGGAACCGGTAAGACGGCAGCTTTTGTCGTACCGGTTCTGCATAAGCTCCTGACTCAGCCCAGTAGTCGGGCTTTGATAGTGGCACCGACACGCGAATTAGCACAACAGATAGAACAGGAATGCCGTTCAATCGGACAGGGAAGCGGTCTTACAGGCGCAATTCTGATTGGTGGTGCACCAATAGGTCCTCAGCTGCGTGATTTACGGTCACGCCCCCGGATAGTAGTAGGAACACCCGGACGTATCAAAGATCATATAGAACGCCGAACTCTGCTGCTTAATTTCTTTGACGTTGTAGTACTTGACGAAGTCGACCGTATGCTGGACATGGGCTTCATTGATGATATGCGATTTATTATGAGCAGCCTTAGCGAAGAGCGTCAATCGTTCTTTTTCTCTGCGACAATGGATAGCAAGGTCAATCAATTGATTCAAAGCTTTTCAGAAGAGCCGATTGTCGTATCCGTTAAAACCGGCGACACAAGCGAGCAGGTTGACCAGGATGTGGTTATGTACCACTCTGCAAGCGACAAGCTTGATAAGCTACACGATGTTTTGCTCAAAGAAGAAGTAGCTAAAATCATCGTTTTTGATGAAACGCAGCGCAGCGTTGAACGCTTAAGCCAAGAGCTTGTTAGCCGCGGTTTCCAGGCTGAGGCTATTCATGGCGGCAAGTCGCAAAGCCAGAGGCAGAGGGCGCTCAAGCGTTTCAAGGCCAACGAAGTAAACATTCTTGTCGCTACTGATGTTGCAGCACGTGGTATTGACGTAGTAGACATCACGCACGTGATTAACTACACCGTACCTAAAACCTATGAAGACTACACTCACCGAATCGGACGTGCCGGCAGAGCCGGACGTGCAGGCAATGCGCTCACCTTCGTAACTGGCTAATCTTGCCTCTTTAGCGTATACTTAATAGAACAAGAGCAAGATTACTACAGTAACTTGCAACATTAGGAGAGCGCGATCATGTCGAAAGATAAGGGCAGAAAAGAAACCAAAAAGCCTAAGCAAAGTAAAGCCAAGGCGCAGTAACGTCATGCCTTCCAAAAGCCGATCACAAAGTACTACCGAGTTTATGAGTGACGCAGAGGTCCGGCAAGCGCTTTCGTTGATGGATGGGGACAGTTCATACAAAACCGATCCCGGTTATAGTTCAAGCGACACCTTGTATCCGGCGCATCAAGTACCATTTATTGAACGGCATGTTCAGTACCTTCAGAACCATCCCAAAGTCAACCCCGAGCACTATCTGGCCAATTTGCGTATTATGACGAGAATCCGCCGGTCTTAAGATTCTTTTCTTCTGAGTACAGGAAAATATTACTTACTTTGAGTATTGAACAAATTGTGTTATCTTATGAATACTAGATAAGCTGCTAAATGTAACGTAAGTTCAGTCTAGATAAGTAAGTTAATAAAAGTGTTCTTGTTCCCTGAGGCGCAGCTAACTGGTTTGCCAGATTACCTCCGGACAGACGTAAGGAGAAATAATGGCAACTAAATTATTTGTAGGCTCACTGCCTTGGGGTGTCACCGACGACCAGCTGAAAGATTTCTTTTCAGCAGCAGGTACAGTCGTAACGGCTAACGTCGTTGTCGACCGCGACACAAACCGCTCACGAGGCTTCGGTTTCGTTGAGATGTCAACTGACGAAGAGGCTCAGGCCGCTGTCAAGCAGCTAAACAACGCTGAACTTGGTGGCCGAACCATCATCGTGAGTGAAGCACGGCCAAAGCAGGAACGACCGCAAGGTGCTGGCGGCTACAACCGCGAGAACCGTGGCGGCGACCGCTACTAATAGCTAGTAACCAAGCTTTCAAGAGCGCGTTGAGTAATCAGCGCGCTTTTTATTTCGTAACAACTGCCCGTTATGGTTGAGTTGACAATAGTTGCGGTGGTAGAATCTGGTCATGGCTGAGTTAGGTGACTCAATTGAAATCGATTCGATTATTGGTGGTGCTCGTTCGATAGCGGAAATAAACACACATATCCCTGCTATGGATATTCTGACTCAACTGATGCCTTATGATTTGCTCTCTCCACTTGCTGAAGTTTGCCGCAAGACCATACCTAAACCAGGGCCGGTAGCGGTATTCGGCGATATTTTCTTAGGATCTCCGACTTCCTTAACAGATAGTTATACAGAACCTGTAAAAGGTCGTGAGGCAAGTATAGTCGGGTGCTTACGAGGCCTGGGTACTGTATACCTTACGGAGCCGGTAGTGTTGAGTGATGGTATTGAAACCCATGCTGTACCCGCGCTTTCTTTTAATGTCTTAGATGTTAGGCTCGAAAATGCTGATATCTCTGTTACTACCGGGCAGCGCTATGCGCGCCTAGCTGTTCCATTACTGGGCCAACAAGTCTCTGTATTCAAGGTGTTTGGCGTGGTGCTGGACGATAAATTGCACCGTAACTAGGACTGTACCGGTATTACTGTGCGACGACTATGTTGCTTCCGGCGGCATGCACATATAGGCATTGAAAGCCGTAACGCCCACTAAAAGGAGCTTATCGGCGCGGATCTCCGGATGTGTCAGTTCGCGTCGGTCCTCTATCTCCGAATTTAGCTCCAGTCTACTACTGGCTACATACAATACACGATGCAGACTGCGAACAGCTTCCATCCCTAGTGCGCTCACTTCCCATCTATGACCGGCATTCGCAAATTCGGTGTTATCCGTAAGTCGGTCTACTTCATCATTAAAACCTGCCATTTGACCGCTAACCAAATTTGCGAGTGACATGGGTGCGTCGCCGCCATAGGCAAACCTGATACTATTGCGCACATTTTTATTGGTCTCTCCAGGGTACAACTCTCCAGCATATCTGATATCGGCTGATGCGGCCGCAGCTGAAGTAATGTTAACTCCATAATGGTCAGGGCCAAACTCGACCGCCGGTGTGCCATCAAGCCTGCTTACAATGGCTCGGATACTGAACATATCCTTGTCAGCCGCCCCTTCCAAGGTGAATCGTGCGGCAATCATGCCCTCATGGATGTCTTCAAGACATTCAGGCCGGGTTCCCATAAATACTCCTATAATATTTGTGCAATTCTATAACATTTATTGTTAAATATCAATAATCACCAGAGAGAGCTCATTGATATGGTTTTGAAACCTTAATTTGTCTAGAAATGTTGCTTATGGTATAGTACTAATAGGTGTATAAGCGCTGATAAGGGCGCTTTTTATTATGTATGAGCCAAGATCCGAAGAAAATTAGAAACATAGCCATAATTGCACACGTGGACCATGGTAAGACCACGCTTGTTGATGGCCTGCTTAAACAGTCCCATACATTCCGGGACAACCAGCAGGAAATGAGCCAGGAGCTCATCATGGACAGCGGTGATCAGGAGCGCGAACGCGGTATTACTATTACTGCCAAGGTAACTGCCGTGCAGTATGGTGACTATAGAATCAATATTATCGACACGCCCGGGCATGCCGACTTTAGCGGTGAGGTAGAACGCACGCTCAATATGGCCGACGGGTGCTTACTAATCGTTGACGCACAGGAAGGGCCGATGCCGCAGACCAAATTCGTGCTGGGTAAAGCGCTGGCATCGGGTCTAAAACCTATTGTTATTATCAACAAAATAGATAAACCGGGCCACCGTTTGGGCGAAGTAGAAGAAGAGCTGGAACACCTGTTTTTAGAGCTAGTAGTCCATGAAGACCAGCTGCACTATCCTATCTACTACGCCGAAGGCAGATCCGGAAAGGCCTGGGCTAAGCGTCCCGAAAGTCCCGATGAACAAGCCGATCTGTCGGTTATCTTTGAGGCGATTATCAATGACATCCCGGCACCAAAGGTTGAGCTGGATAAACCCTTCCAGATGCTCGTAACCGCACTCGCGTGGGATAGCTTTAAGGGAAAATATGCTGTGGGACGAATTACACGTGGCCGAATCAAACAGGGCGATACGGCAGTTCTGTGCAAGAAGGACGGCACGCAGGCAAAGGCAAAGATTGAAAAGGTTTTTGTCAGCCAGGGAGTGAGCAAACTGGAAGTCAATGAAGGTATAGCGGGCGATATCGTGCAGCTTACCGGTGTGGCTGATGCGCAGATCGGCGAAACTATTGCTGACAGCAATACGCCTGAAGCTTTGCCGATTATCGAAGTAGAGGCACCCACTCTGAAGGTGTATCTAGGACCGAACACCAGTCCTTTCAAGGGCACCGAGGGTGAATTCACTACATCCAGACAAATAGGTGAACGCCTGCATAAGGAACTTGAAACGAATGTGGGCCTTAAGGTGGAGGATGAATCCCTGGGCTTTTTGGTCAGCGGACGAGGCGAACTGCACTTAAGCGTACTGATTGAAACGATGCGCCGTGAAGGTTACGAGTTTGAAGTTGGCCGTCCGCAAGTCGTTACCAAAGAAGAAAACGGCAAGACCATGGAACCGGTTGAGGAGCTTAGCATTGAAGTCCCGGCTGAACATGTTGGCGCGGTCCAAATGGAACTAGGCAAGCGGCGCGCAACTCTAAAGGAACAGTTCAGCTCTTCGTCCAAAGATGTGACCAAACTCATATACGTACTGCCTACACGCACGCTTCTAGGTGTTCGAAACATCCTTCTGACGAACACTAAGGGCACGGTGGTGATGAACAGCCTAATGGTCGGCTATCAGCCTCTTGGTACTCCATTGGAGCAGCTCCGGGGCGGCGCGCTTATAGCCTGGGAGACGGGGGTGACTACTCCGTATGCTCTGCAAACCGTAGAAGAACGAGGAGTTTGTTTTATCGGCCCGGCAGAAAAGGTTTATGCCGGCCAGATTATCGGTCTTAGCAGCCGCGGGGATGACATGGAGATAAACGTTTGCAAGGCCAAGCACCTTACTAATATGCGCAGCAAGTCCAGTGACGGTGTCGTCCAGCTTACGCCGCCGACCATTTTAAGTCTGGAGCAATGCCTGGATTTTATCGAGAACGATGAATTGTTGGAAGTAACACCAAAATCTCTGCGTCTGCGTAAACGCGAATTAGACCCGAATAAGCGCAAGCGCCAAAAGTAATCGAGCGAGTAGTTACATGATTTTTGGAGGCTGGTTCTGATTGGGGCGCTGGTCGTTTACTGGCGGCGTTGACGAGGGAGAAATGATAGAAGCAGGCTCCGGCTGTTGAACCGAATTTACATCTGCCGGAGTCACTGCCGGTTTATTCCGTCGTTTCTTAATCATCAGCACTACTGCCAGCACGAGCAACAAGAGGCCTGCACCGGCTGCCGCCAGAATAGGTAAAAGCAACGATTCTTCTTCGTTTTTGTCGGTGGCTGCAACTGGCTCTGTTGGCGTGCGATCAATCGTGGTTTCTTTGCTAACTTGCTGGCCGGATTCATCCGTCCAAGTAGCTTTAACGCTTAACTTTTCACTGGGCAACTGTTTGGTGGGTTTGAAGGTAAAGTTCCGTGTTGATTCGGGCAGCACTGACCCTGAAGTCTCGGGTTCGAGAGTCTCAACTACCGTACCGCCTTGATTTTGTACGGTTAGGTTTATGCTTCCCGAAGCTAACTTAGTCCCTTTGTTTTCTACCGGAACTGTAAATAATCCGTTCAAAGAACCGGCTGCAGTTTCATCGTATGTTATGCCGGCAATCTCTGCCTGTGACGTGGGGTTGCCTACATCAATAAAAATAATGCTGCCAACTGAAGCGGTAGTTTCAGTTTGAGTTCCTGCGTTGCTGCTTTGAAATCTGACTATTCCATAGTAAGTTCTGTCAGCTGCGTCGCGTGGGATAGAGAATGTAGCCTTGTATGTTTTCCTTTGTCCGGCCGCAACCGATAAGGAAGGACTGCTCGTAAACCAGCCGGACAGGCCGAATTTTTCGTTTTTCTTGTCAATAAGTATTTGCGGTTCACCACCAGCCTCGGGCGTAGATGTGAAATCATTTGCTACTACTGAAAGGTTTAGTGAGGCATCAGTATTGTTGCCTACGTCAATGTCTACGCTTAACCTTTCACCCGGTTCAGCTTTCAAATTGGTTTTGACTGGAGATACGGCTATTCCACTCCCCTCGTTCTGTCCGTAAACGGGCTGCCCGGCTAAAGTAAATACAAGCGCAAGTATTGCAAACATAAGTTTTTTCATGTCCTCATAGTAGCACGACAACAGATAACTTCTACAGGGTTTGTTATCATAAGCATTATGGCTAACTACAAAGGACATATCGCTGGCGCGGTTGCGGTTAATGCGGCTTACGTCATTGGAGCTTCTTTGCTGCCCGGCGAGATTTTGGATAAAACAGGCGGGCTTTTCAGCGACTGGCAGTTTACGGCCTTTTTGTTCTTTGTCGCAATGTTGTTCGGTCTGTGGCCGGATATTGACACTAACTCGAAGGGGCAGGATGTATTTTTCGGTGCCGGCTTTGTGTTGGATATCATTCTGATATGGCAGGGCTATATTGAGGCAGCGGCTTACCTTGGGCTTCTGGCTATGACGCCGATTATCGGCAAACACCGCGGTTGGACGCACAGTAAATGGGCTATGTTCGTGGTGCCTTTGCCTATTGTGATAGTCTCATACCTATATCGCGATAGTGTATTGCCGGCGGCCGCTATAATCTATGGAGCGGCTGTTGCCGGTTATTTCAGCCATTTGCTGCTTGATGGCCGCATTACCAAATTCATTCGTTTTAAGACCTGATTGTTTAATTAATTTCTATCCGGGTTTAATATACAGGCATGACACAGGCGATTAGCAAAGAATCTATTGAAAAAGCCACAGGCAAGTCATGGGAAGAATGGCTGAAGTTCTTCGATGAGATCAACGCCAAAGAATTACCTCACAAGGACATTGCCGCTAAGGTTCACGAACACGGCACACCGGGTTGGTGGTCTCAGGCTGTGACAGTGGCGTATGAACAATACATTGGCAGACGCGTCCCGGGGCAAGATCATTCCGGAATGTTCGCAGTATCCGTTAGCAAAACGCTGGAGGGTAACCTGGATCAGGCCTTGGAGCGGTGGATTCACATAGCTGATGGTCAAAAGTCGTTTTCTGACGTTTTAATTTCTGAAGGCCCTGATATCAGTAAGACCGAAAAGTGGCGGTATTGGCGCTGTACACTTGCAGATGGCTCGAGGGTAACCGTAGGCATTTATCGCAAAGATTCCGGGAAGGTAGGTCTTGGGCTAGCGCATGAAAAGCTAACATCAGTTGATCAGGTTGAAGGTTGGCGCGCGTTCTGGAAAGACTTCGTGAACAAACTCTAAGCTTAAGCTGCTACATTTTCTTCATCACCACGGAAATGCAATTTGACTGATTCGTAGTCAAGCCGTGAGGCCTCAGTTACAGGGCGAATGAGATCATTGTGCGGGTGCTGTAAATTTGTGGGTGCAAAGTAATGCCCGACAGGGGCCAGTACATTTCTGTGCTCACTTGCAGCGAATAAGCCCAGCGGCACCGATAAACGCCGCCTGAGCCTGGCACAACTACGCTGCACAAAATACCCGAGCTTCAGGTGATCTGCATCTTTTGATACGCTCCTCCAATCATATTGATAGAGCATACCTGAGTCTTCCATGTTGTCGATCATGATTGAGCTGAGTTGACCATGAGCAATGACTATTACATCTGAAAACGATGGTTCTTTCAAAATCGTCTTAATATCCGTTGCTTCAGCATCAAGTACGACTTCCACGCTGCGGCCTTCATCTCTAAAACCATCAGCCAGCGCCAATGCTTCGATTCTAAAATTGGCCGGATCCTCGGGGCTTACGTAGCTTGCGTGCGGATCATCCGGTGACGGTTCCCAAGTGTTGTACGAGCAAACAATAGCCAGTCTACCCAACGAGGGCGGCACACTGTATGCTCCGGATTCATGCAATTCATCCCAACGCGTCAGAGCTCTTTCGTATTGTTGTTTGTCGCTGCCAGCCATTTACTAGCGTTTTATCACATTGTGCGAATAAAGGCGAGCTGGCAGCTCGCCTGGCCGTAGACAAAGTAAGCATGAGCAATTGTTTTTCAGGGGCCAATCTGGTTGAATAGTCACATGCTGACAAGGGTCAATACGCCCGAACGTGCCGCACGGTATGCGGCTAAATGGAATACAATAATTGCCGCCGGCCAACTACTGGCGGCTGGTGTTTTCGGTAACGTAGGCTTTGCCGGAGAGTCCGCTCACAACTTTGCCGATGGGTTGTCTTTTGACGCCAAAGCCCGCGCACTGACCTCGGAACGTCAAAAAGCCTTGAGATTACGAAAATTTGCTGCCAGCGTATTAGTTGCCGGTGGCTTGGTAAGCGGTGCGGCTGGAACTTACCAGTTGGCGAGTGGAGAACATGAAAACACATCGGTAGCCGCTCTTAGCACTGCTTTTGGTGGAGCTGTGCTCAACACTGTTATTGCCAGGCGGACGCATAAATCGGAACAAGCTTCTGGAAATGGTATTTGTGCAGATGGGGCACATAACGACGGTAAAATACACACGCTCCTTGACGCGGCTACCGGCTGGATATATGCGGCAGGATTAGTGGCCGAACAAGAAGCTCCGGGGGCGGCAAGTATTTCTGTGATTCTTAATGGTGTCCTGAGTCTAGGTGCAGGACTGGTGACTATCGACCAAATTCTACATGACCAAACGTCAGAGTGACTCTAGAGAACCTTAAGAGATTTTATGATATCAACAGCCTGTCTGTAGGCGTTGGTTTGCTGGTAATATTCTAGTGATACTTTATGGGTCGCAAGATCATCGGCAAGCTCCTTGGAGGAATAGCCGCCGGCAATGATATAAGTCTCTGCCTCTTTGCCATACCCGGGGCCAAGTGTTTCGCCTTGTTGCAGGGCATAATTACCGGCAATAAAGAAATACGCGAAGTGATCCGGAGTATCCAGCCCAAACTGGGTCAAGTTGGTTTCTGGGCGCTGACCTGGTGCAGGTTCGCTATACACAAGCTTTTCTGACGGCTGTACAGCGATGCCGCGTCCTATGTAGGTGCTATCGGCAGAGCGGGCTCCTTGACGAATATAAATCCGGAAGTAGCCGGTCACCGTTTCGTCATCAATTGTCTGGTAAGTAAAATCTGGTGACTCGATCCTTACCCCATTATCACTTTCGGTGACAGTCCAGCTAGTCGGATAACGAAACTCGACACGCGGATGATCGGCTTTAAATGTTTCTTGTTCAGTGGCTTCAGCGACGTCAGAGGACGCGGCAACTGTTTCTGGCTCTTCACTACTGACAACGGCTTCCTGATTGGTGGACGGTTGAGCTGATTGAGGGTTTCGTCCCCACAAACTCCAAGCACCGGCTCCCAATCCGATCAATAAAATCACACCGACCCCAGCAACTAACCATTTCTTGCGAACAAGACGACGCTGTTTCGGCGGTCGCGGCACGGGATTGCGACTTGGTTCGCCGGGCAATTCAAGCGGTCCGGCGGGGAAGAGGTCTCTATCGTTACTCACGCATTCTCCTCACTTTCAACTTTAGCATTAAAGGACTAAGGGACAAAAGCATAACCATATTAAACAATAAAATAAACTTCTTGACAAAGTATTTAATCAGGATTATATTCGTGAGTAGCCATCGTGAGGTGGTCAGTAGCCTCTCCAGCAATGGAGGTGCCGCGAACAAAGAGGAGCCCGTCAAACGGCTCCTTTTTGTTTTATGCGGTTACTAATCTTCTATCTATGAGCGGAAGCTTTGCCTACAAAAGCAAAGTGTAAGAACGTAATTACTATTTACTAACTAAACTAAATCATATATTATGCTTTTGCAGCATTAATATACCAAATGAAGGAGGGTTAAAGGATGCCACAAGAAAATAAATCAACTACCACAATGATTGTATCGCTTATCATAGCGGTCATTATTGGTGGAGGTGCCGGTTTCCTGATAGGGAACATGAGTAAGGACAAAGAGCAAAGTAACGCAAGCAGTTCTAGCCAAACAGCGTCTGATGCAGTTATTGCAGTCGACAGTCCGGCAGCTGACGTGCGGGTAAAACTTAATAATGCTCTCAGAGAGCACGTATCGCTTGGCGCGGTGGCGCTGCGTGCAGCATTTGACGGTGATCCCAATACGGAAGCTGCGTTAGCTACGTTAGACGAGAATAGCAAAGAAGTAGCTGGTCTGGTTGGAGCTGTTTACGGGCAGCAAGCCGGTGACCAGTTCCTGTCGCTGTGGCGCAGTCATATAGGCTACTTTGCGAACTACACAGTTGCTGCCAAAGGCGGTGACCAGGCGGGGATGGATAAGGCGCTTGCTGATTTGGAAGGTTACGCTACCGACGCAGGCGCGTTTTTCCAGGGTGCGAATAACAACTTACCTGCTGATGCAGTGAAGACGCTCTTAGTGCACCACCGTGACCACGTCATCAAGACTGTCAACGCGTGGGGTGCTAAGGATTACGCCAAGAGCTATGAAGAGGAGCAGCACGGCCGCGACCAGGTGGGCGAAATTGGTGACGCGTTAGCTGGCGGTATCGTTAAACAGAGCCCTGAAAAGTTCAGCCAACAATAATAATGCCAGAGTAAGCAGAGCACGCGCACTATATGGTTTGCGCGTGCTTTCTTACTTCTGTAAGAAACGGTACAATGAGTACCGACCAGAGGTTCCTATGAAGAAAGCCATTATCATTATCTTAGTTGTGATCGGTCTGATTGGCGGCTTTATATTCGTCACTAAATCACCAAACAACCAGTCAGAAACAAGTGGCGGCAGTACGCAAAGTGTTTCTGGGGTCCTGAGCGAAACCAACAAAAGCCTCGTTGACGGGCACATCAGGACCGCTATCAAAAAGCAGGCGATCGACGCTACCGATCAGCAAAATGTTGATGTAAATATCGGTGACTTTTTCTTCGATCCGACCGTACTTAAGATCAGGCGCGGCACCACCGTCACATGGACAAATAACGGAATGATTGGTCATGATGTCAAAACCGATAAGAGCAGCCCTAAGCAGGGACCTGCCAGCAAGATGCTGAACAAAGGCGACAACTATAGTTTTACATTCGATGAAGCGGGTCTGTACCTATACTTTTGTTCGCCTCATCCAACTCAGATGCGGGCCGCCATTGAGGTGGTGGAGTAATAGTAATGGGTTTAGCCGAAACACCAACCTACTACGCGGGGATTATGCAATCCAAGGCTTACCGGGTCTTGAAGCAGCTTATGGCCAAGCTGCTAAAGAAGCATGACCTGACTATGATGGACTGGGCTATGCTGGGCTTGGTGTATGAGGCAGGTAGGAAGGGTATACGCATAACGGATCTGGCCGCTCAGCTTGATACGACCAAAGCCTTCGTTACCAATCATATTAATCTCCTCGAAGCCAAGCGGCTGGTGTCGCGAGCTGTGGATGTTACCGACACGCGCGCCCGTATTGTCAAGTTAGAACCTAAAGCTCGGCCCAAAGTGGCACAAATTGAAAAAGAGCTGCGCGCCGATATGCGAGAGCACCTCTATGGCACTATTGCTCCATCAGAGTTGGAGGCTTACGTACGCGTACTGAACCAAATCGCCTCCATAGAAACACGCTGAGTACGTGAGTCGCTTTTGTGAAAAACCTTACAGCTAAGTGAACGGACTGGCTTCATACTTTATAAAGTAAATGAGGTAAATATCATGGCCAAGTACGGCAAGAAAGCTCAAGAAGAAGTTGAAAAAACTATGCATGAACATAAGCATAGCGGCAAGTTCCAAAGCCGTGAGCAGGCTGTTGCAGTCGGTTTAAGCAAGGCCAGGCAAAAAGGTGCCAAAGTTCCTAAGAAGTAGTTACTGCAGGCTCTTTACACTAGCGCTATACTAAAAGCAATCATATAAGTAAGGAAACAAAATATGTCATTGCTGGATGGCGCCGAAGCTGGGGTTTTACCGGGACCTCAGATTGAGGGTGATATTAGGATAAACGACGGCACCTTGGGGGTGCCTGAGCTAGGAACGAAGGGGACGGCATCGGAAATACAAGACGATGTACTTGATGTTGTTCCTCACTTGCAGAGGGTACTGGAATCTGAATTTCCTGATGTCGTAGTTACGGGCTGGGATTCGCGCAATCTCGAAATAGAACACCGAGGCCGCAAAATCGGCGGCGCGCTCATAGTGTTGGTAGATACGGTAGAAGCAGACGGTACCAGAAGCCGCGAAATCGAGATTGATGGTGAACATCGGCACGGACTGCCAGAAGACGTAATCACCGAGCTAGGCAAGCCGGCCGTATACTGGGCGACTTTGCCGCTGCCTGCCGGCGGTATTTACATTGACGGCCAGCCATCACGAAGTACGCTTTGGCGTGCTGTTGCATCACCCGATTCTAAACCGAACCGCTACATTCGCTAAACCCCTATAGGTGTTTATTTATGGCAGAGCTCAAAACCAGAAAGAATGACGCCAGCGTAAGAGACTTCTTAGGTAATATTTCTGATGAACGAAAACGAAACGATTGCCAGGCTCTCTGCGAAATCATGCAGGAAATTACCGGTGATGAGCCAAAAATGTGGGGAGAAAACATCGTCGGCTTTGGTTCTTATCACTATAGGTATGCGAGTGGTCGCGAAGCTGACTGGATGCTGACGGGCTTCAGTCCACGCAAAACAAGCATTACGATCTATATCATGTCCGGCTTTGATGAGTACGCTGCAGCGAATGGTTATGATCCTAGTTACTTGCTTGCGAAATTGGGCAAGTATTCTACAGGCAAATCATGCCTATACATTAAGAAGTTGAGTGATGTAAACCTGGACGTGCTCAGGCAGCTTATAACAACCTCACTAGCCAGCATAAAGGCGACCCACGAAGAATAGCTGAGTATTTTATACATAAGCCTTGACCGGCTGTTGTAGTTCACCTAGGCTGTGAATAAGATGATTAACCAAGCCAAAAATGCCGTTAATAAGGTGAGAGTTTTTCGACTCTTTAGAACACCCTATGATTTAAAGCCGGAAGATGTCCAGGTGTCCAGAGAATATATCCGCGATTATTGGCATAAACTCAAGCGTTTTCATCCGAAAGATGACGAGAGCCTGCTCGGTTTGCCCAAACCGTACCTAGTACCGGCCCACGAAGAAGGTCACGAATTTGACTTTAATGAAATGTACTATTGGGACAGTTACTTCATGGTGCAGGGTCTGCTTGATGAAGAACACCAGGATCTGGTGGTGGGCATATTGGAAAACCTGTTGTTCATGGTTAAGCGTTTCAGGATGGTGCCGAATGCATCGCGCACCTACCTGATGGGCCGCAGTCAACCCCCTTTTCTAACCAGTTTCATATGGGATGTTTACGATACTTATGATTTGGACAGAGACTGGCTCAAACAAGCTATTGAACTTGCCGAACTAGAATACCGGACCGTTTGGACGGGCACAGTTAAGCCGCACGCCAGGCTCGCACACAAAGGCTTAAGCCGCTACTATGATATAAATTATCTGCACAATCTGGCCGAAACTGAGAGCGGCTGGGATATGACGCCGCGATTCGGGCGAAAATGTCTGGACTGGTTGCCCGTGGATCTTAACGCTCTGCTTTACAAATACGAGATCGACTTTGCTCGTTATTACCGTCTGATTGATGACCGCCGGCAGGCTGCTCACTGGGAAGTCGCTGCAGCTGCTCGGGCTAAAACCATGAACGAACTTATGTGGAGTGACCTGCGTAATCTTTACTATGACTATAACTTTGTCAGGCAAAAACGCGGCGGAGTATCATCGCTTGCCAGCTTCTATCCGCTATGGGCAGGCCTGGTAGATGACAAACGGGCCAAGGAAATGGTCAAGGCGCTGAGACGTTTCGAGAATAAAGGAGGGCTGGCCGCTACGGATGCGCAGCCTTTGAACCAATTTGTACCTGGAGCAATTCCGACCCAGTGGGCGCACCCTAACGGCTGGGCCCCGCTTCATTACCTGGTAGTCAAAGGGCTGCAGCGTTATGGCTTTCACGAAGACGCACGCAGGATTGCACTTAAGTGGCTGCGAACCAACTTGAACTGGTTTAAAACCCACGGAGTTTTCCTGGAGAAGTACAACGTAGTGCAGCCGGACAAGCCCCCGGTCAAGGGCGTATATCCTTCGCAGACGGGATTCGGCTGGACAAATGCCGTATTTGAAAGGTTTTGCCAGGAATTCATTGATGAGTGAAACCGAACAAAAACTGCCTTGCGTCGATAAGATAAAGTTTGACACCAAAAGCCAGGCCGAAACGGCTGCCCTGGTAGCCAAGTGGCACTATGGCTCCAACCGGTTAAAGGCCTACAGGTGCCGTTTTTGCCAGCTATGGCATCTGGCCGGAGATCATGATGAATAACCTTACCGTATATGACTACATAAAGCAGCATGATAAGACTCATATAATCTTTGACTTTGATGCCACACTGTTTTTGCTGCTTTTGCCTTGGAATAAATGGGGTGAGACTATACAGGGGCAGTTATTGAGCCTAAACCCTGACATTTGGAATCAATGGACGCAGGAAGAGATAAGCTTATCTGAAATGCAAAACCGCTATATCGATAAGCATGGAGAGGCTGCGCTGCAGATAATACTTGAGCATAACAAGCGCTTCGAAGAAGACCAGCTTAAGGATGTGCACCCGCACCATGACCTCTTGCGTGCAGTAAGAGAATTGGGCACAGCCTATAAAAAATATGTATGGTCGTCCAATACCCGCGAAATCATACAACGCGTTCTTGCTGATTTTGACATAGAAGATGCGTTTGAGAGGGTCGTTACGCGCAATGATGTAAGATTGCTGAAGCCAAACGCCGAGGGCTTCCAGCTCATTAGGGACCCGAAAGTTCCATTAGAGCGTTATGTGTTGGTCGGAGACAGCAGTTCCGACCGCGGTGCCGCTAAGAATGCCGGTATAGATTTTTACTATGTGGACTTTTTCGATCAACGTTTATAAATTTTCGCTTGCGTTAATCATACATTTCAGCATAATAAGTTTTAATGAGTACTGCCGCCCGAGAACTGGTTGCGGATAGTCCCCTGAGCACAGCCAGGCGTGAGTACGAAGTTGCCCGGGGAGCCGAAAGAAGTGCGGCAGCCCGCGTCGACAGATTAGCGGGTGAGCTCGCAGTAGCCAAAGCGGTCTGGGATGAAGCTGTGCTTGATGTTGCCGCAAAGCTTGCCTTAGTCAATAGCCTCAATGAAGAATTTGAGCTGCCTGTTGTTTGGGATCCTGAGTTCACAGAACGGATAGTGATCAAGGATCATGATTTGCAGCAAGAAATGAATGAGCAAGCTTCTGAATACGACGATGAGGAGCCAATTCGCATACGTCAAGTAGAGGACAGGGGCATAATGGTGAATAGTGAAGGATGGGAACTGACAAAAAAAGACTGCGCTGTGTTTAACCTGATGATCAATAACCGCGGCAACCCGCTGACTCTGAGGAGGATATTGAGTACAGGGCTTATAGGACCCCAGCTTGCACATGATGAAGCGAGACGTGATCTTTTTGCGCGGGTAACCCGTGGTCTTAATCGAATAGCTCCCCGGCCGCTTATCCATAAGCAGGGCCAGGGTTTGGATGCCGAGTACTGGCTTACGCCTAATTTAATCCTAGAACTCGATGATGAAGCCTCGTCTGCATCGACTGCAGAAGACAAAGCTGATTTATCTGTAGGCGAAGCGTCGCCGCAAGATTTTGCTTCCAATGTTTTGAATTTTCCTGAAAGAGAAGGGGCGTCCGAGAACAATAGCAGTGAAGATGTGCGGGAGAATGCCGCCGCTAAGAATGCAGAAGGTGATTCTGTAGCTGAACCGGATCCTGTGCAAGCAGACGCCGAAGAGTCTGCGGTACCCAAGGAACCGGAACCGGAACCAAAACCGGTTGCTAGGCGGCCCGCATCAAAAAGACTCGTCGCTCAACCGGCAAATCATATTCAGCCTCCTGCGCCAGCACGAAAACCGAAGCTGACCGTACCTGCTCGGCCTTCTAGCAGGCCAGAGTCACGCCGCACCGGCGATGACGGCGACCTGACCTTTGAAGAACACGAAGGCGTACCCGTTGTAAGTAGCGGTGATTTTGACGAAAGCCCCCGTGGCATAGCTTGGGCTGTAGACGCTTGTGTAGCAGGAATTCTTAAACTTGAAGAAGTACCTGCTCCTAGAACAGCTAATGAACGACGACAATTCAGGGTTGCATTAAGTTCCCAGCCCGACAAATACGCTACAAGCACCGGTAAAAGTAAACCTGATGCTCCCAGAGGATGGGATGTTCGATTCCGTGAATTACAAATACTAGCCAACCCGGCTTTGGCGGAAGTGCTGGGCAAGTAATCTAGTCTAACCGGTCAACTACTGACTGGTAATTGTTTTGTATTTCTTGCAACGAATCGGATAAATCATCTGTGCAGCTGGTCGTGTTGCAAGACAGCACATTGTGTATGGCCGGGTTGTCGTAGGTATTTTTGAAGGCGGTCTGTACCTGCTCCATAACCATGTTATAGCCCATTAGTACCAGCAACATATTGCCCAAAATAAAACCTATGAGAAATAAGGCTCTGAAACCGGACATCTACCCTCCGAGTAAGTAATATCTATTGTGCAAAACCCAAGAAGAATAGTAAAGCTTAAGCACTGATATATTTCATTTGCTTTAGCAAATCAGAGGCTTATAATTGGCGTAAACAACCTTCACTAGGAGATTTACATGCCTCTGCACACCCTTCATGCGATTACCGAACCGCACCATCGGGTTGTTGCTGCGCTTGATCAGGAAACCTGGAATGAAGCTGTTGAAGCTTTCAGATGCATTGGAGAATACGTCGGCCTTGCTAAGGTTAATTCCGTTGCTGACAGAATAGGTCTTGATAGAGCAGTGCGTACTATTTACGGTATGGGCGCTCTGACGATGGTTGATTACAAGTATCATGACATAGATGATACGATGCGCCGCCGAACACGCGAGGCTACGTTGGCGCGAGGCAGAATAATAACTATTCATGCGTCAAACACTACCAAAGCCATGAAGATGGCTGTAACAGGAATGGAGCAAGCGCTTGCCGAAGAACCGACGCTTTATAGGCCATGGCTGCTTGGTGTGACTGTATTGACTTCTATAAGCGATAAGGAACGTGACAGCTCAGGGCAACCCCTCGAGACATGCACAAGCATCTACGGCGCGGACCGCATGACCAAAGTTCGTCAGTTTGCCCATAAGGCTGCTGATGCGGGCTTGGACGGAATTGTATGTTCGCCTCAAGAGGCGGAGATGGTAAAAAGCGATCCCTACACTGAACATTTGAAGGTTGCACTAGCGGCCATTCGACCGCTCTTCGCAGCCAAGACCAGGGATGAACAAGTGACAGCGACCACACCACGAATTGCCATCGAAACAGGGGCGGACCTACTGATTATCGGTCGACCACTGGTTAACGCGGCGGCGTATGGTCTAACTGGTCCTGAAGCAGCGCAGACTATCGCCCAGGAAATAGCGGAGGCAATAGACATTCCTCTGCCTATAAATAACTAGCCATTGGCTATTAAGTTCTTTTGCCAGCCCGAAGTTGGGTCGCTCTTCTAATGAGTCGCTGGACTACTCCTGCTTCGTCAACAGTCTGCGATGGCTGATAGTCGGGCAAAAGTTCGGCTAAGACTGTTTCATATCCTTCGAGTGCATTTCTATCCAAAACCGGTTCGTAGCGTTGTCTCTTGGCCCAGTACCCGCCGGTTTGATCCAATAGAGGTATAAGATCGCCTCCACCTTCACCCTTAATAATATGGTGCCCGCAATAGGCTACCACGCGTGCATCAGGGTCATAGTACGTTCCTTCAGGTGCGGCAAAAACGACATCTGCTTCAAATCCTTCGTGGAGATCACAAGAAGCCAAAGCTACAGGATCGTCTCTTAAAGTTGCTAGTAACGAAGGTGTTCTATCTAAGGGAATAACATGAGGTGGTGTTCGCTCCAAATCTACCGCTTCAGCCATAGTAACTCTAGTCTAACATGGCTATTAAGTAGGGTATACTTAAGCACAGGCATGGCAGTAAGTATACCTACTTTAGAGACGTTCCAAGAACGTCTGTTTCTTTCTGAAACTGGTGTTTTTGACCCGGAGGGGGTACATCACGAGTTTTGTCAAGGATTACACGGTCCCAAAGTCGATCTGGATAATGTTGAAGAGGGGACCGATTTATATGCAGAATGGGTGGAACGTAAAGCTGAATTTATAACAGGCAAATACCCACGAGAATTACTTGCCAGAACGGCACTTGTAGGAGTGGCTAACGGTACAAATCGAATTGCTAGGGATGTTGCTGAAACGATTAGCGGAGCTGCAGCCGTAGAAACCGTTAAAAATGGTGATGGACTCCCTGTCCTTAATGAAGAAGCAGTTGAGCAACTGCAAAGTACAGATCCTCTTATTGCACTTGTGCTCGAAGATGTTTTTACGCGTGGTACGAATTCAAGCTCTGTAGTAGCGTCAGTAATGAAGCATAGGCCTCAGAGGCTTCAGAGGGTTGAAGCCATTGCAACTGTTCAAAGAGGCATACCAGAGAGATTGGTAGTTTTAGGCGTTCCTTACTTTGCGCTGATTAAGAAGTTAATGAAAGACTACATGCCTGACGAATGTCGGCGCCGGGCATACTGCGCTTATGGCTGGGAATTGATACCCTATGCTCGTAATGTAGATAACACAAATATCCAAACACCTTCGCATTAGTGCGATAATAGTTGTATGAAACAGAGCGCGGGGCTGTTGGTTTATAAGATAGAAAACAACCAAGTCAAGGTGTTGCTCGGGCATATGGGCGGGCCGTTCTACGTCTATAAAGACAATCACGCTTGGGATATTCCAAAAGGTGAATTCGAAGATGAAGATGCACTAAGTGCTGCTTATCGTGAGTTTGAGGAAGAAATTGGTAAGCCACCTCCCAAAGGCGAAGTACTTGATCTAGGAGAGGTGCGCACTTCGGGCAAGGTTGTGATGGCCTGGACAGTTGAGGGCGACATTGACACGTCATCTATAAAATCCAGTATGTTTACCATGGAGTGGCCACCAAAATCCGGTGAAGAACAGGAGTTCCCCGAAATCGACAAAGCGGAGTGGTTCGACCTGCTTTCTGCTACAAAGAAAATTGTTAAAAGCCGGACAGTATTTTTGGAACGCCTGGCTATAAAACTTAAACAACGTAATGCCGATATAAAATTACCAAATAGTTTCGAGCCCGAGCCCAAATCGCCCCCCCAGCAATCGCTGTTTTAAGGTGTTATAATGGTTTTATGACTTTAAATACTTACTCTCGTCTCGTTATGATGCCCCTTGGGGCGTATATGTTTTTCTCTTAATCTTTATCAGCTAACTTCATAAACAGGTAGACTAGGTAGGTATGAATTATTACGTTACGACATCAATCCCTTATGTTAACGGTGAACCGCACATCGGCTTCGGCATGGAACTCTTGTACGGCGACGTTCTTGCAAGGGCGGCTCGCTCAGAAGGTAAGCCGGTAATCTTCAGCACCGGCACTGATGAACACGGCGGCAAAGTCGCTGAGAAGGCTGCGGAGCAGAAGCTAACGCCCAAAGCCTTTACCGATCAGGTAAGTCAGCAATTTCGGGATCTTGCGAAGCTTCTGAACATAAGTAACGACAGATTTATTCGCACGACTGATCCCGGGCACGAACAGCGGGCCCAGCTTATTTGGAAGGCACTGGCTAAAGATATCTATAAGGGTAAATACACCGGGTTGTACTGTACGGGCTGTGAAGCATTCGTAACCGAAGCGGTCGCCAAAGAGAACAATGGTGTGTGCCCGCATCACAATAAGCCCTATGAGAAAATCGAAGAAGAGAACTACTTCTTTAAACTCAGCAAATATGCCCCAGAGATCAAGGCGGCCATTGAGAATGGCAGCTATCGGCTGCTGCCAGCCACTCGCAAGCATGAAATCCAGCAAGTTATTAATGATGGCCTCGAGGATATCAGTATTTCAAGACCAAAGGAAAAAATATCGTGGGGCATACCGGTTCCTGGTGATGCAAATCAGGTTATGTATGTATGGTTCGAGGCGCTAATGAACTACATCACGGTTCTGGGTTATCCTGAGCACGATGATTTTAAGAAGTTCTGGCCTGCCAATGTCCATGTTATAGGCAAGGATATTTTGCGTTTCCACGCTGCAATTTGGCCCGGCATGCTTTTGGGGCTTGGTATACCGCTGCCTAAAATGCTGTACGTGCACGGTTTCGTAACCGTAGAAGGCAAAAAGATGAGCAAATCACTCGGAAACGTTATACACCCCAAGCAAATCACGGACAGTTACGGAACTGATGCGTTTCGCTACTACTTCCTGCGTTACGTTCCTTCTTATGACGACGGAGATTTTAGCTGGGATAAGCTGCACCATGCTTATAATAACGAGCTTGCTAACGAGCTCGGTAACGCGGTGCAGCGTACCGTAGCAATGATTAAGCAGTACCAGAACGGCATTATCGGCACGATACCCCCTGCTGAGCACGACACCGCACAATACCGGAAAGCGCTTGAGGACTGCCGTTTTGACCGCGCGTTGGATGAGGTCTGGGAGCAGGTACGGGGCCTGAATCAATACATTGACGAGGAAAAGCCATGGGTTGTAGCCAAGCAAGGTGATGCGGAGCACCTTCGGGACGTATTGGCCTATCAGGCTAGCTGCCTTCTGGAGATAGCACAGCTATTAGCTCCATTTATGCCCGAAACTGCCACAAAGATACAGCAGATACTGGGAGAGGGCGTAATTAGACCGATTGAAGGCAGTCTCTTCCCCCGAAAAGATGATATGCCATCGCAACCCGCTAAAGCAGAGTGAACCCGGCCATGGAGTTTGTCGATACGCATTGCCACATTCACGAGGCTAACTATGAGCTTGAAGGTGATGATTCAGTTCGGTCTGTATGGTTGCGTGGCGACAAAACTGATGCGGACGCCATGATCCGAGACGCTGCCGAAGAAGGCGTCAAGAGGCTAATCTGCGTAGGGACGACCCCTCAGGACAGCAAAGTGGCCGTATCTTTTGTACGGGATCGGCCCAATGCCTGGGCCAGTATTGGTATACACCCTCACGAAGCGAAATACTACGCTCAGGACACTTTGACTTGGCGATCGACAAAGTCTGAACATAGTGTTGCTTGGTTAGATAGCTTTACGTCCCTGCCTAAAGACCCCAAAGTTGTGGCTGTAGGCGAGTGCGGGCTGGACTACTATTACAACCACTCGCCGAAACGGGAGCAGCAAGACTTATTGCGATTTCATATCAATCTGGCGCTGGAACATGATTTGCCGCTTATATTCCATGTCAGGGAAGCTTTCAGTGACTTTTGGGCTATCCTGGATGAATTTGGGCCTGTCAGAGGCGTAATACACAGCTTTACGGCAAATACGGCGGTGTTGGATGAAGTGCTTGCTAGGGGTCTCTATGTGGGGCTCAATGGCATAATGACTTTTACCCAAGAAGCTTCCCAATTGAGCGCCGCCAAGGCGGTTCCAAAAGATAGTTTACTTCTTGAAACAGATGCTCCCTTCTTGACTCCACACCCGCTACGTGGTAAAATTTGCGAGCCTAAGTATGTGCGTGTGACGGCGGAGTTTTTAAGTCAACTACGAGGAGAGTCTCTCGAAGATTTAGCCGTTGCCACGACTCATAACGCAAAGGAATTATTTAAACTACATGACAAACTACAATCAGCACAGTAACCCAGAGCGCATCGACGGAGATCGTGAGTTTCTGCTGCACTGTGTTCGCCGAGTTGATATTGCCCCGGATCTTGTTGAGCAGGCGGCCAGGCGCCAGTTCGGCGAATCCGAAGTTGATGCTTATGCTGCAGCCGCAAAACAGGCACAGGCTATAAGCGATGCCCAGAGGCCTGCAGATGTCGGTGGGAATATAGTTCCTTTGAACGCCGATGCTGCTGCCAGCCAAGCTAGACTACTAGCTCGTCCGTCTGGCGATTTCATACACCAAGAGGTAGCTTAAATGTTCACATTTAAGAAGATAGTCAACAACATGGTAGCTCAGAAGCAGTCAGAACGACGCGCTGAGCTATACCGTAAATTGCTTCGTCACGAAGGCAAAATAGGCGGTCAGCTCTTTGGTCCTACACGACCCGGCGGCCGCAGGGAATTCTTCTGTCTTGATGAGCGTACGTGGGTATGGCATGAAGAATGGCTAGACCAAACCGGCCAGCGCCAAATCAAGACTACGCGTTACGATGTGCGCCCCGATGTTATATTGAAATCGCAAAATGGCCATTATCAGAAAATCAGTCGCGAGGAGGCTCACCGCCTTGTAGAAGCCACTAAGCTGTACCGTGACCGCGTGAAGGCCGAATTATACTCGGGCGTCCGCTAGACTGCCAAAACTCTTAATTTGTTGTAATCTGCTTTCATGACAAGTTTCCGGGGACCTCAATGAGTACTATTTATTTAGACTACGCAGCTGCGACACCGCTTGATTCGACGGTGTTATCGGCTATGCAGCCGTACTTTGCCGACCGTTTCTATAACCCTTCGGCAACTTACCTGGCTGCTAAGGCTACAGCTAAGGATATTGAAGGGGCGCGGGCGCGTATTGCCGGTTGGCTGGGTGCACGGCCAAGTGAGCTGGTGTTTACGGCTGGTGGCACCGAAGCTAATAATTTAGCAATACATGGTGTTATGTCCAACCATCAGGACGGCACCTTGTTAGTCGGCAGAGTTGAGCATGAGTCAGTACTGGAGCCGGCAAGGCAGCACCAGCACCAGGAAGTAGCCGTTATGACTGATGGCAGAACTGACCTTACGGCTTTAGAAAAGATGCTGACAGATCAGGTTGTGATGGTAAGTATTATGTACGCCAATAATGAAATCGGCACTGTCCAGCCTCTGCGCCTTATAGCTGATATCCTTCAGACGGTGCGGCGTGACCGCCACCGCAGAGGTGTAAAGACACCACTATATTTTCATACCGACGCTTGCCAGGCCGGCGCTTATTTAGATTTACACGTCAGCAGGCTGGGAGTTGATCTCATGACGCTTAACGGAGGCAAAATATACGGCCCCAAACAGAGCGGCGTACTGTACGTTAAGACTGGAACTATACTGGGCTCTCATATTCAGGGAGGCGGTCAGGAGCACGGTCTTCGCAGTGGCACCGAGAATGTTGCCGGGATCATGGGATTGGCTGCTGCGCTTGATTTAGTACAGTCACGCCGCCGTGAAGAAGCCCTACGTATTCAGGGGTTATCTAAAAGGTTTATGGAAGAGCTTACAAAATCCCTGCCAAACTCTAGAGTTAACGGCTCGACGAAGCACCGGCTCCCCAATAATGTCCACGTTACATTTCCCGGCCAGGATAATGAGCGCTTGATGATGTCACTAGATGAGGCGGGTATTCAGTGCGCGCTGGGTTCGGCTTGCAGCGCAAGCAGCGATGAGCCTTCGCACGTACTAAGGGCGATTGGCATGGAGGAAGCGGATATAAGGTCATCTCTAAGGTTCACTCTGGGTTATGGTACTACTGAGGAAGAATTAGAACAGACAGTTAAAACACTTCAGAGATTGATTGCCTAAACAGATACCAGTATACTTGTTATGGTTTGAACCAAGATCATATGACTAAGACAAAAATCTATCGAATATTCAGTTTACAGCGCGTGCTTGCATTAATCGCGTTAGTCCTTTTGGTATTACTAAGAGTATCTGGTATGTTGTCCGCTCAGGCAGTAACCCAGGGTTATAGTGCCGAAGGAACTTTACAGCGGGGTATGCTGGTAAGTATTAAAGACTCCGATGCTACAAAAGTTGAAGCAGTCACGATAGAAGCTGCCGAAAGACTGCACGGAGTAGTGGTAGACGCCAATGACGCTCCCGTAACTCTGTCAGCTGAAGGGCAAAAGGTATTTGTCGCAACAACAGGTAAGTACGACGTTTTGGTTAGCGATCAAAACGGCCCCGTTAAGCCGGGGGAATATATTTCCATTTCTTCAGTCCAGGGGATCGGAATGCGCAGTGATGATAAGCAGCCCTATGTAGTTGGCAAGGCTCTTGCGGAGTTCGATGGCAAGACTGGGATAGTGGGCTCTGTAAAGATTGACGACAGAACAGTCAATATAGGTAGGGTTCAGGCAGATATACTAGTTTCCCGTAATCCCTTGCAAAAACCAGTTTCAAACCTGCCCGACTTTTTACGCCGTACCGCTGAAAGCATTGCCGGCAAGCCGGTCAATACGCCCCGTATCTACGTGAGTCTCGTCATTTTTATCCTTAGCAGCATGGTGGCTAGCAATCTACTCTACGGTGGCGTAAAGAATGGAATCATCTCCATTGGCCGTAACCCGCTAAGTAAAAAATCGATTGTCCGGAGCATGATGCAGGTAATCATTGTAGGTGTAACTATTTTCGTTGCGGGTATATTTGGGGTATATTTATTACTAAGGTTATAAAAAAGCATAAGGTGGGAATCGCGTGAATATCTGGGGGTTGGGGCTCGTACTAGGAACCATAGTGGCTTCCACCTTGGCTTTTATTTGGCTTGCCCTGCATATGGGTGCTTCGCCCAAAAAAGACAAAAATAAGAATCCTGATGACATTTTGACAGAACGCGCCGAACAAGACGTCGAGCATATTTTCAATGACGAGTTTCGAGAGGAACTGCGTAACCGCGGTCGTCTGCACTTCGAAAAAATCATCGGCGAGAATGCCATGTTCTTACAGCAGGATTTGCGCCTGACGACTTCTCAGTTGAACGAATACATGAAGGCTGAAATCACGGAGAAACTGCAGGAAGAGTTCTCTAAATACGAAGAGTCGATTACCGACGCGAAGCAGATGGCTATCGAGGCTATTACCAAGACGCAAGAAGCCATTGAACAGCAGCGCCAAATGATGAGTCAGCAGATACAGCAGGAAATTGCTCAAGAGAGAGCCCGCATGGTCAAGCAATTTGAGGAAAATATGGCCGACATCGTCAATCATTACGTGTTGGCTGCAATTGGAGACCAAATTGATCTGAATGATCAGCTGGAGTTTATTCTTAATGATTTGGAAACAAATAAAGAAGCTATCATACGCGATATTACTGGCGGGGCTTAAATAAGCTATGCAGGACTCACCTAACATTATTCAGTTACCGCTTAGAGTTACAGGCCGAATTGATGTTGGCCGGCTTTTGAGAGAAATTGAAGCACTAGACAATTACCTTGAAGCTGAGACCGTGCGAGTACCCGGCGTGCAGCCGCAGTTGCCTAAGACAAGCCAACTATTGGAAGAGCTGCGCTTACAAAACAAAATCAACATTCTAGACAGTGCGGAACGGCTCAAACTAAAAGAATTCCTGGAATCGGTTAGAACCGAAGCCCCGATTTTGCATATGAGTTTTAGCGCCGATCCCTCGCCGCTGTTCGTTCAGAATCTTATAAAATGGCTTAGGGAAGAAATTCACCCGCTGGTTTTACTGCAAGTAGGTCTTCAGCCGACTATAGGGGCAGGCGCGATTGTGCGTACCACAAATAAGCAGTTCGATTTTAGTTTGCGCCGGCGATTCTCCGAGAAGCGTGAAGTTCTAATCAAGAGAATGCGGCAATTTGAGCCGAAAGCACAGGCTGAGCAAACCGCCACTTCGGAGGTTCCTCAGTGAGCTCGGCCAATCAGCATTTCGATCGATTAGTACAAGCCGGACATCCGGTCGGTGAAATTATTGCAATTGATAAATTTCTTATACGGGTCCATGGTCTTCAGCCGTGTGCCGTACATGCGCTCATTATGTTTGAGGACGGAAGCAAGGGTTTTGTGCATCAGGTACTGCAAGACCATGTCGTGGTGCTGCATCTTGGCGCCGAGCCGCCTTCCGTAGGCATGGTTGCCGTAGTGCAGCATCAAGAGCTGGTATGCAAGGTAGGTAAAGACTTTGTTGGCCGCGTCATATCGGTAACTGGTGAGCCGCTGGATGGCAAAGGACCGATTGCTGCCGATACGACCTGGCCGGTTTTCAATACGGCTCCGCCGCTATACCAGCGAAAACTCCTAGACACACAGTTGGAAAGCGGCGTAACTGCTATTGATGCGCTTTTCCCAATAGTTCGTGGTCAGCGTATGGCACTTCTTGGTGACAGTAAGTCAGGTAAAAGTACGCTAGTGACCCAGCTTACGATTAATCAAAAGAACACTGACCAGATAGTTGTTTATTCACTGATCGCGAAGCGTCGCAGTGACGTTGACATGCTCTTAAGCCGCCTAAAAGAGAACGGCGGGCTAGAGAAAGCCATTGTAGTGGTGTCTACTATGTTCGAGTCTCTTATTATGAGCTATATCGCACCGTATGTGGCGTGTGCGCTAGCAGAGTACCTTTGGCAAAAGTGCGACCAAGACACGATTATCATTTATGACGATCTTACTAGTCATGCTCATACCTACCGTGAAGTGGCGCTGCTTTCCGGTGTGAGCCCTGGGCGCGACTCCTATCCTGGCGATATGTTCTATGCGCACTCGTCGCTGCTTGAGCGTGCGGGACGACTGGACAGAAACGGCAAGCACTTAACAAGTATTCCATTGGTTAATGCAGCTGGCGGAGATATTACCGCTTATCTTCCTACCAATATTATGTCTATTACGGACGGTCAATGGATTCTTGACATGGATACGTTCAGAGATGGTATTCGTCCGGCAGTGAGTATGGGGCTATCTGTTACTCGTGTCGGTGGTGTCGGACACGGCAAACGGCAAAAGACATTGGCGGCCCAGACTTTGAAAACCTTGGCCGACTATCGACAAGCAGAAGAGTTCTCTCACTTTGGGTCAGAACTAGCAATAGAGGCGAAACACGCACTTGAGACCGGTAAAAGGATTTTTGAGCTACTCACACAGAGTCCCTCTGTCACTTATTCCCTTGTGGCTCAACAGCTTATGCTTGATATAGTCTTGAATCTCGAGGACGGGGTGGTGCTGGACTTGCCCAAGCTGAAAATGCAGGTCACCAAAGCGGCAGAGGAAATTGACAATGACGACAAGTACGACGCCGTGCGCGATAAGCTCAAAGCAAGCTGCCTTGTCGAACTTAAGGGTGCGGCAGCCAAAGAAAAAGAGGAAGCCGAAGCCGAAGCTTCTGCTGCTATGCCGGTGCATGCCAGCGAAGAGGGCAAAGCCAAAAAGGGTGCTAAAAAATGAAAAGACCAAACGAAATTGAACGCGAAGAACACGCCATGGCAACACTCGTAGAATTAACGAGCGTGTTCGAGGGTATTGCCAGTATGCGCATTGCTCAAATCAAAACCCAGGTCTTGCAGGCTACCCAGTTCTTTAACGAACTGTGGCATATTTATTCTCAGATACGGGTTGATTCGCTGTTTCGCTTTGGCCGAAGCCAGGCAGAAGGCGAGATAATAGATAAAGAACTTTACATTATTATCACCGCAGAGGGTGGTTTTAGCGGCGATATTGATCAGAAGTTAATACATACTATGCTCAAATCCTACGATAAGGACAAGAACGATATTATTGTTATCGGACATCACGGTGCGGTTCAGTTGGCGCAAAGAGGTATTTCTTATCAGAAGTACTTTAAGTTGCCGACAAAAGACCAGAATATCAACGTTGCTCCTATAATTCGCTATGTACAGATGTATCGGACAACGACGGTGTTTTATCAGGAGTATGTATCATTAATGGTTCAAGACGTTAGAAGAATTGAGTTGTCCGTCGCTGTGCAATCAATCAGTAAATCAACCGACTCCCCGGACGAAATCATTTCGGAAGCTAATTATATATTCGAGCCCAGTACCTATGACGTGGTTGACCACCTGGAACGATCCATGCTGCAAATTGCAGTAAGCCAGCTGATCCTGGACTCTAAACTTGCTCAATATGCTTCTCGCTTCCGTGCCATGTCGGCCTCTCATCAGAGGGCTGATGAGGCGAAGGCTGATTTGCACCTCATGTATAACCGAGCCAAGCGGGCCATGAAAGATGAACGACTCAAAGAGATTGTTAACGGCTTGAAGAAAAGCCGTGCGGGAGCACTCAAATGAATCCCGGCGCTGTTGTATCAATCAAAGACCTTGTTGTGCGTGTGCAGTTCGATGCTGAAGCCCCGAACGTAGGGGAGCTGATCATTGTAGACAACGGGCATGACACTAAACTGTTAGTTGATCATCTGGAGCCCGGCGGTATCGCCATGTGCCTGAACATCCAGTCTGATCGCAGAATACTAAAGGGAATGCGCGTTAATCGTACCGGCAAGGGCATTGAAGTTCCGGTGGGCGAGGTGACAATCGGCCGTATTCTTGATGCTATCGGTCAACCGCTTGACGGTATGCCACCCATTTCGGGCGAGAACGTACGCTACAAAGATATTATGAAGCTTCCTCCGCGCTCCACGGATTTTAAAATCGCACAGCCAGAAATACTAGAAACCGGCATCAAAGTAATTGATTTCTTCACACCTTTCGTTAAAGGCCGCAAAATCGGCATTATTGGGGGTGCCGGTGTCGGTAAAACCGTCCTTACAATGGAGCTCATTAACAATATTGCCAAGACCGGAAGCGGCCTGTCGTTCTTTGCGGGTATCGGTGAGCGTATACGTGAGGGGCACGAACTATGGGATACGCTTCGTTCAAATGAACTGCTGAAGAATACCTGTATGTTCTTCGGGCAGATGAATGAAAATCCCGTGCAGCGTTCGTTAATCGGTATTGCCGCTGTTTCGCTGGCAGAGTATTTCCGTGACGAACAAGGCAAGGACATATTGTTCTTCGCAGATAACATGTACCGTTACGTTCAGGCTCGTAATGAACTTGCTACAATCTTGGACCAGGTGCCTAACGAGGGTGGCTATGAGCCGACTATTTTCTCCGATGTTAAGGTGCTTCAGGACCGCTTGAGCTCCAACGAAAATGGTTCTATTACTTCAGTGCAGACCATCTACGTGCCGGCAGATGACCTTTCGGACCCGGCCGTGCAGATGATTCAGCACGAGCTCGACTCCATTATTGTTCTTTCTCGTAAGGTAGCCGAACAAGGAATTCGCCCTGCCGTTGATCTTAACAAAACCAATTCCTCACTTCTGACACCCGATATAGTCGGTGATCGTCACTATGTACTAAGCGTCCAGGTACAGGCCTTGCTTCAGAAGTATGAATCGCTTAAAAATATAATCGCCATTATTGGTGAGAACGAACTGTCGCCGGCGGACCGCGCTGACTATGCCAAGGCCAAAAAACTTATCAAGAACTTTACTCAAAATATGAATGTCATGACTAAACATAATGGCGTTCCGGGGGATTTCTTTAGCAGAGAGCAGACTTTGCAAAGTATTGAGGAAATCATCGCATAATGCCAGAAGAAGAACATCATACAGAGCAAACAGAAGCTTCTAGAGCAGCCGTTGCAGCAAGTGACGGCAAGCACATGCATGTCAAGGTCTATGCGCCGTTTAAAGTTTACTTCGACGGTGAGGCGTCAAGCATATCAGCAGTCAACATGACCGGACCTTTTGATGTATTGCCCCAGCATCATAACTTTATGACACTGTTAAGTGCAGGAGATATAGTGGTGAGAAATGAGCGCGGCGAGGACAAGATCACTATTAGTCGCGGCGTTATGCACGTCAAAAAAGACGAGGTAATAGTTTTCCTGGATGTTTAATAGATGAGACAACCCTGCGCGGCCCGCTTTAAAGCGGGTCCTCCGGCTTGGTTTTCTCGTAACTTCTTTTCGAAGTAAATTCGATTTAGCCCAAAGACGAACCAGTCCCTGCTCTTTCTAAAAACAACGTACAAATTAGCACTAGTCGATTACGATGTAGTCAAATGAGAATGATGCACCTGATGGCGGTGGGTTCGACGTACAAATACTGAAGCTGGTACTGCTGCGATTAACGTAGTAGTTTATGCTTCCTCCTGCAGAACCGACAGGCGAAACTACTACATGCGGTGTGGAGTTGAAAGGTTGGCTGAAGGTCATCGTAGCGAAACAGCCGGCACCTGGTCCGCTACCGGTATTGATAGCTAGTGTGCCAGCCGTATCGGTGCCACTGATGGAGCTGGTACCGCCGGAACCCAAAGCAGAGCCGTTACTTTTGCCCGGGGTTGAGCCTCCGGCATCAATGTGACGGTTGAGCTCCAAGTCACCATTAATTCGCAAGCTTTGTATGGTCATCTGTGGCGCAGAAACCGGTCCGCCAAAAGATGCGCTGCCAGTCACGGCAAGGTTGCCCTGGGCGTTTAATTGTCCCTGTATTGAAGCGCTGCCGGCTACAGTCAGCTCGTTGGCTGCCACTTGTCCGAAAGTACTTAAGCCGGCCACGGTCAAACCGGGCACATTTAAGCCGGATCCTACTTTGATTTCTCCAGCGACGTCCAAACTGTCGCGGACCAGTACTTTACCTGTAAATATAGAATTTGATTCGATTGTAAGTGTTTGCTTGGGGTCGCCGACCTTAGCATCGCTGCCATTAATCTTTTCAAGCTCCTCAGGTGTTAACTGTTGAGTGCCTAAATTAGTATCGCCAATCTCCCGTTTGCTTCGCTGCATACCAATAAAAACGATTCCGCCGGCTAGAACGACTATCAGGATAAAAAGCAATAAATATATGTTGACCCGCGTAATCAGATTCTGCAGCCGCTGGTTAATTTTCTCTTTTTTGGGCGGGGCAGCTATCGTAGTGGTGTTTGGGTCTTCGGGCGTTTTGCTACTGTTTGAAATCCCTGCTGATTGGGCACTAGTGTCAGGGTCTTCGAGGGAGTTTACCTCTTTGTCGTCGTCTGGCGCTTCCATATATACCTTACTAATTGTTTAGTAACATCATACTATGCTGACCAAAAAACATAAACAGATTGCGTTCATGTTGAAATTAGGTGATAATAATAAGCGGTAAATATATGAGATGGAAAAAACAAACAAGGCTAATCGCCGCACTGATGTTCCTGGCGCTGCTGATTCCGCTGCGCGTGCTTGCCCAGTCTTCGTCAAATAGCTACCGAGTAGAGGAAGCATACTTTGGCAGCGGGGGAGGCGTCGACCTGAACTCAAGCAGCTTTAACGCGCAAGGCGGCCTTGGGGCGCTTGGAGTTGGCGGCACATCAAGTGCTAACTTTGATGCTGAGGCCGGCTTTTTGACGTCTAATGAACCTTATCTGGAATTTGTTATCAATACCTCGAGCGTGGATCTTGGTGTGCTGTCTACTACATCCACCGGTACCGGTACCGCAAGTTTCTATGTGCGTACCTATTTGTCGGGTACGTATAGCGTTGTTACGTTAAGCCAGCCGCCTACGAGCGAAGGGGGTTCCGTTTTGGATGCCAAGACGACACAGGGGGTTTCTCAGCAAGGGACAGAGGAATTCGGGATCAATCTGGTAGCAAACACGGCGCCAGCAACATTCGGTGCCAATCCTGCAAATGTGCCAGATGATACCTTTGCCGACGGTCAGGCGGCTACGGGATACCGAACGGCGAATAACTTCAAGTACGGAGTGGGTGATACAATCGCCAGGTCTCAAGCTACGGCCGGCAGACAAGCAGTAGGCCAGACTAACTACACGATCTCCTATATAGCTAACGTCAGTAGCATTACTGCAGCGGGTACCTATACGATGGTACATGATCTGATGACCGTGGCCACGTACTAGGTTTTACTTACAACGCGTGATAGGCTTAAAAAGTAGGGATACTAAGGTGATAAAAGGCTACCGAACTAAGATCTGCGCGAGAGGTGTGTAATGTCAGAGCGCTACTATCAGTTCGACCACGGCCGCGACCACCGCATTTTAAAGCGAGTCAAATGGTTTGCGGTAGGGTTAATTATTGCGCTGCCGATTATTATTACCATCCTATTCTTCACTACTTCGATATTTATTGAGCGGGAACCTATACCCGTCACTTCATCAGTCCAGACGAGCGTGCAAGCCCCATCTACTAGGGTTTTCCGAACATCATATTTTCAGTTTCAGGTAGGTAATACTTGGGCGGAGGATGCGAAAGAGACAACAGAAAACAAATTCGTGTATAGATCGTACAGGGGTCCGCTTATAGAACATGACCTGGTAGTCTACGTAAATCCGTCAATCCGGCAGTTTGACGCTACTCGTATACAGCCTGTTATAACTCGAGAAGACGGCACTTTTAGGGTCGAAGAGGGTATAAGTGAACATTGCGACACGTCACTTCCTGAGGGCCAGAAGGACCGCGAGCAAACTATTACATTCAAAGAAGTAACCTTTATGTGCGATGCGGATGATACGATTTACGATGTTTTGGTTGGCAAGGCCGGCGGCACGCCATTCATAGACTTGGCTCGGCCTGACGGATCAACCGTACGCTACGTTATTCAGTATCGTGACCTCACAGCCCAACCAACTGGCCGTGAACTGCGGGAAATCGTTCGATCTTTCCAGACACGTTAACCCTTGATAGTAGCCTCGTAACTGTGGATAAATAAGCTTATGCGTATTGTTGAGGTACATAGTACGTGGTATAAATGAAAGTAAGTAGGTGAGTGTTTAACAGCAAAGAGTACAAAAGGGAGAGGAGCATTATGGCTCAAGGTGTAGGTAGTAGTTGGCGCGAGCTCATGCGCATGACTACTCTTTGGGTTAAAGTGGCCGTAATCAGCGTTTTTGGAGTTATTCCTGCAGTCCATGGAGCACTAAGCCATGTTTATGCGGCGCCAGCGTTGCCTGAGCGAGAACTGCAACATACCACCAGTGCCGCTAGTGCTGCGTCCGTTACCCTGACTTGGATATTTGATACAACGGACCTTGGCGGCGCCACAAACGTCGACCACATTGAGATAGAGTTCTGTAACACACCTATAGGTACCTGTACGGAAGACGGTAGCGTACAAGGAACAAACAACATTCCAATCCTGCCTGCCTCTCCAACGGCGACCCTATCGGGCCCCTGGACTACAACAGCAAACGCAGCCTCCCGTGTAGCTGGTGACAGCGGCGGTACGGGCAACCAGATCTTAATCGACAAGACCACAGCCGACAACACCAATAACGCTGATGAACTGCAGATTGAGATTGCTGGTTTCACCAACGACGATACTGTAAACACAAGTTACTACACCCGTATGCGTCTATATAGTGACGCCGGCACAACGCTTGTCTGGGAAGGTGTGTTCGCGCAAAGCACTGCAAGGCAGCTTACAGTTAACGTACGTGTTCAGGAACGACTGGACTTCTGTACGGGCGTCTCGACAGTTGACGATGCCACCACTTCACTTGGCGCAGACTGTGCAGCGGTTACAGCTAACGGACT